>JABHIC010000097.1 GCA_018671205.1 Gammaproteobacteria bacterium | reverse complement strand
GGGGGGGCAGCCCTCTTCTCCTCCTTATCCTTCTTCACTGCAGGCACTTTGGGGGGAGGCGCGCTCAGTGACAGGGCGATTGTCTGCTGGTTGATCTGCTGCCCTCCAAAATCAAACAGGAGGGGTCTGTTCCAGGAGGAGAGCAGCAGTGTGTGCAGAACTACAGAGAGCGCTATAAACAGGGGGAGTCGATAGAGGGACATCTAGATTAAAAAGTGAATTTTACCCCTATATTCCAGTTACGGGTGAAGTTGACGGGGTAGATGACATCATCCTCTACCCAGATCCCATTGGACTTCTCAAACAGGTTACTGACCCCGGCAGTGAGCACGACACCCTCCAGGGTCTGTGTGTAGAGAAGGTCTGTGGCGTGATATGGCTGCTGTTTTTGTAAAAAGAGGTTGGAAAAGTCATCGGCGGCATAGGCAGCGCTACGATAGGTGTGAGAGGCAACCACTCTGGCGTCTGGGCCAAGCCTGAACTTGAGGCCAAGGGTGAGGTTATGGCGGGAGACACCGGGGAGATCCTTGCCGTTGAAACTGCCTCCCCCCTCATTCTCCTGATCAATGATCGCACGGGTATAGGCGTAGTTGATGGAGGTTGATATCGGCTCATTCCACTGATAATGGTTCTGTAATTCCAGCCCATATTTATGGGATTGGTCGATGTTGGTGTTGGTAAATCCGTTGGCGTAGTAATAGATCTCATTGTCCAGATTGGATCGGTAGAGTGTCAGTTTTGACTTGCTGACCGGGGTAACCTGATTGACCCCAATATTGACCGTTTTCGATTCGGCGGGTGAGATGAAATCATTAAAGCTCCCCCCCCAATTGAAAAAGCGATCCACATCCGGTGCCTGGAAGGCGGTGTTGTAGTTGGAGAAGAGAGAGATTTGCCCATTAATGGTGTGGTTGAGGCCGATATCATAGGCACTCAGGTGGTGGTCACTCGCTCGGCTGACCCCGCTGGTGGGGGCATAGGTATAGTCCATCTGCTCGCTCCGTCCTCCCAGAGAAAAGGTGGTGTTGTTTCGTATCAGTTCACCCTGTACGAAGTAGCCACTATTTTTCTTACGGGTGGTATTGACCCCGGCATTAGTTCGGTCGCCATCAAATTGTTGAAATCCAGCGGTCAATTTTCTGTTGTCGCGATCATAGTTGATGCGAATTTCATCCGTCTGGTACTCATAATCCGCTCTTCCCCAGCCGTTGAGAAAGTTCGAGTATTTATCCTCCTGGCTGTGTCTGAGGGAGAGGTCTAGATGGTTTGAAAGTGTGGTGGTAAGCCCCAGGGTTACAACATCTGTCTCAAACTGTTGTGGGGTATAGAGGTTTCCACTATTTTGTGCGGGGTTATCATTGAACTCCCCTTCTGTTAGATGGCCAATATAGCGTGTATTGATCATGGCGTGCTCTTTCTCAATAGAGAGCTCGGTCTCCTCTGTGGGAAACAGGCGTAGCTGGATGCGAGAGCTGTTGCTGTCTGACTCATCCGGCTCTCCACTGCTATCGGCCTCACTGAAGCCATCAAGAGCAGAGTGGTCTGCGGAGACCAGGAGTTGAAAGTGCGCCTCGCTCAGGCCGGTAGAAAATGATCCTACTTTTTTCCCATGGTTACCGACGAGCAGACTCAGCTGATTTGTGGGCGCATCTTTGGTATAGATCTGAATAGAGCCAGCCATGGCACCATCCCCATAGAGGATTGATCCGCTCCCCTTGGTGATTTCGATTCGATCAATACTCTTCAGGGGGATTGAGCTTAGCAGTTGAGGGGACATATCAATATTGTTCATTCTGCGTCCATCCACAGTGATGACGATATTTTGATAACCACCACTGATACCGTAACCACGCATATCTACTCGTTGGGTATAGGGGTTTCCATAGCTGGGTAAAATGACCATCGAGCTATTCTGGTTGAGGAAATCGTAGAGGGAGGTGGCACCAGACTCTTCAATCTCGTCTGCACGATAGACCTCCGAGGCATAGGTAGCCTCCGTATCCAGCGTCTCCATTTTTGTGGCACTGATCACTATGGGGAGCAGTACGCTGTCTGCCCAAACGGAAGAGTGAGATAAGGCCACCGCTGCCCCCATATAGAGGGGTAATAATTTTTTCATTGCTCTGCTCCTGATACGCACGCCCGCGTATGAGTTTGAATGGACAGCACAAGGGGGAGGTCAGAGTAGCCAAGCAGGGAGAGGTCTGAGTAGAGACCATACTCGAATTGCCTGGGTACCGCCCGCCGCGATAGTGCCGCAAATAGGCTCAGGCAGGTCTCCGGGCTTACACCTGGAATCCTCAGTTGAATCACGAAAGTCGACGCAAGGTCTTAATGCACCTGGCAAATTTAAAAATGCACTCATCACCAAAAAGGTGACCACGTGATTTGTAAATTCACCATGCACATTAATCTCTTACGCCTCTTTTTCGCGCTCAACCGAGGATTCCAGGTTAATGAGTGATCTCTGCGGATCATCAGGGGCACCTTCCCATGTCTTACGACACAGTGGTATCAGCGCCCTGTTTGTACTCACTTACCGTTGCGGGGGCAGCGCTGGAATGGCATCTGAGGATGCGTACCAGACTTCCCTTTTCACCCTTTTGAACCGTTTTGAACAAAAGAGAACCTAAGTCAGGGTGCGAATCCTAGCGGGGAGTGGATAAGAGGTCAACTTTATCTAACGAACGGAGTATGAATGGTTTCATAAGTTCGGGGCAGCTCAAAAATGCACTTTTCCGTGCGGCTGCTGCTTGCACGCACATAAAAATTACTATTTCTTGGAGGGCTCCTTCAAGAGGTAAAATCCGAATATGTCCGATGAAATGCCTGTCACCATGAGCCGTAGCTTGCCACTACTGTTGCCTCTTCTGCTGCTGCTCTTTCTGCTGCTTACGGTACTGTTGGCACTGAAACTGGGTAGCAGCCATCTGGAGTGGGTTACGCTGTGGCAGATTTTATTGGGAGAGGAGCAGGGGGTACGCGCCACCGTGGTGCTGGAGCTGAGACTGCCCCGGATTGTCGCAGCCTTTGTGGTGGGTGGACTGCTCGCACTGGCGGGGCTGCTGATGCAGGTGCTACTGAGAAACCCACTGGCAGACCCCTATGTGCTGGGGGTCTCTGGTGGTGCTGCAGTGGCCGCACTACTGATCCTGCTATTGGGGGCATCCAGCGTATGGATGGCTCCCGCTGCTTTTGTGGGGGCACTGCTCTCGATGCTGCTGGTATTTGGTCTCGCCCGTCTGCGCGGCAGTTGGGAGCCGATGCGCCTGCTGCTTACCGGGGTGGTGGTGGCGGCGGGCTGGGGTTCAATCATCACCTTTCTGCTTGCGGTCAGCCCTGATCAGACCCTGCGTAGTATGGTGTTCTGGTTGATGGGGGATCTGGGGCAGCCTACCCTGCCTCTCTGGGAGCTGCTGCTACTACTGCTGGGCAGCGTATTGGCCTACCTGATGGCACGAGAGATTAATGTACTGGCACGAGGGGGGGAGCAGGCGGCTGCTTTTGGGGTCTCGGTGGAGCGGCTGCGGCTGGTGCTGTTTCTGCTCGCCTCCCTGTTGACCGCAACGGCAGTGACGCTGGCGGGTAGTGTGGGCTTCATCGGCCTGGTGGTTCCCCATATGATTCGCCTGATGGGGGGGGGAGATCACCGTCTGCTGGTTCCCGCCTCGGTGCTGTTGGGCGGTGGGCTGTTGATCCTCTCGGATACCCTGGCACGCACTCTGCTGGCGCCTCAGCAGTTACCGGTGGGGGTGGTTACCGCAATGTTGGGTGTCCCCCTCTTTCTCTACCTGCTACAGCGGAGTGGTCGATGAGAGCGATTCTATCCGTGCAGCAGCTCTCTCTGTCGATGGGCGGGAAGTCGCTCTGTGATGCCCTGGATTGGGCGTTGAGACCGGCCGAGGTGTGGGGCGTGTTGGGGCTCAATGGGGTTGGTAAGAGTACTCTGCTGCATTCACTCTGCGGCCTACACCCGCCTGACTCGGGGCAGATCAGCCTGGCCACCGAGCCCCTGCAGCAGATGAGTCGCCGGGCGATTGCCCGCAAGGTGGGGCTGTTGTTTCAGCATCAGGATGATATCTTTCCGGTTACGGTTCTGGAGCAGGTGATGATGGGGCGACATCCCCATATCTCAATGTTGGGAGGGGAGCAGCCGGCTGATCTGGAGATTGTGGAGCGGGTGATCGAAAAGATGGCATTGAGCGGGCTGGAGTCCCGTCTCGTGGATACCCTTTCGGGGGGAGAGCGGCGACGGGTTGCGGTGGCCACCATTCTGGCACAGCAACCCCAGCTTTATCTATTGGATGAGCCGGAGGCACACCTCGATCCCCGCCACCAGAAGGCGGCACTTGCGGCGGTGGTGGCGGATGCCTTACAGAGAGAGGGGGGGGTCGTGATGGCACTGCATGATATCAATCTTGCCATTCGCCACTGCACCCATCTACTGCTCCTGTATGGTGGGGGTGAAGTGGAGCAGGGAGCACTGTCTGAGATGGTGACACTAGAGCGGGTGGAGCGTCTCTATGAGACCGGGATGAGACGAATTGAGGAGGGGGGGCAGATCGCCTATCTGGTTCGATGAGTGAAAAATGGTGGATAATATTACTATTGCTACTGCAGAGTGTGGTGGCGACAGCGCAGGAGAGTGGAAAGGTGAAGAGTCGGATTATTAGCCTCTCCCCCAATCTGACAGAGATTCTCTTTGAGATTGGTGCCGGGGAGCAGATTGTGGGTACTGTGGAGTACAGCAACTACCCGCAGGCGGCAAGCCAAATCCCCCGGGTGGGGCGTTATGACCGTCTCGATCTGGAGTCGATTGTGTCACTGATGCCGGACCTGATTGTGGCTTGGGAGAGTGGCAATGCCCCGGCAGAGCTGGGGCGGTTGCGTTCACTGGGGTTTGAGGTGGTCGTCACCGAACCGCAACAGTTAGAGGCGGTTGCGGAGGTGATGGAGCAGTTGGGGCGGCGTATTGGTGTGGCTGGAGAGGCCCGCAGACGTGCCACAGCCTATCGGCAGAGGTTACAGCAGATACGCGAGCGCTATCGTAAGAGCCGACCGGTACGTCTCTTTTATGAGGTTTGGAACCAACCCTTGATGACCGTGAACGGGAAACAGATTATCAGTAATGTGGTGGAGTTGTGTGGTGGGGTGAATGTCTTTGGGGCGCTCTCCTCACTCTCTCCCCGCGTTAGCGTAGAGGCGGCGCTGGAGCAGGATCCAGAGGCAATTATTGCCAGTGGGATGGGGAGCGCGCGCCCGGAGTGGCTGGATAGCTGGCGAGACTATCCCATGCTACAGGCGGTTCAACAGGACAACCTCTACCATGTTCCACCGGATATTATACAGCGCCACGGCCCTCGTCTGGTTGTCGGGGCAGAGCGGGTTTGTGAGGCACTGCAAACGGCCCGCCAGAAGAGATTATGACTATATTAGGATATTATTATCTTATTATTGTAAAAACAATAGGTTGACACCCCTCTTTTTGCTCTATATAGTTCGTATCCAGCTACAGGAGGAGTGAGGTTCCAGTAGTTTAATAAGTAACTTAATAATAATACGGAGTTCCAAAAGACGTAATGTTGGGGATGAGCCGAAAATAACAATAATAATAACCATCAATGGAGGATTGTGGCTTCTGAAAGAGATTTCAGAGGCCATTTTTGTCTCTGTGCGGTTTTACCGTGAAAATCATTTCCCACGCTGAGCCAAATACCCAAATTCTTGTAACGGACTACTGTTCTGGGGCATCAAGTGAAGACCACTTCCCTTGCAATAGAACCAAAACAGGTGGAGTACTGGTCAAGGACTGGCAAGATTGCCGAAGAGAGATCCAGATCTACCCTACTCCTTTATTCAGGAAATTCTCATTGCCAAAGAAGAGGCCAAAGATGGGGAGCTCTCAGAATATGCCTTTGGCGACAACCAGCCGTGAGCGTTGTTGTTTCTCCCTGCTTTAAAAAGACCGTTAAAAAGTGACACAACAACCAGAAACGGGGTCTCGGCCATGCTGTGCGAATTGGATCGCGCTTATAGCGCTCAAGATCAAGGCGCACACCAGTGCGTCCCTCTCGATGTGATACGTCTCACCTTCAAAGAGGAGGCGTTGATCATAGGGGAGGCTGAGTTCGACAGCTAGAACCTGATTTTCTCTCCATTTTTAATGTAACTGACTGAATTGTGAGGTTCTATCTGTATTTTTGTGAGTTTTCATGTAGGAGAAAAAAAATTCCCGCACATCTTGTGTATCTATTTTGTAGGGCTATAGTAGAGGCATGTATGTAAAAGTCACTACATCAGGGCCTCGCAAGTACGTCAAGCTGATAGGGGCCTATCGTGACAACAAGGGAAAACCAAAACATCGGATAGATGCAAATCTAGGGCGCCTTGAGATGGTTGAGGCTGCTGGCGCCCACTCACTGATCAATGGACTGTTGCATGCTAGTGGCAACCTTTCTCTAGAGAAGGGCACTGGTAAGATTGATTTCATCTCAGTTCGTTCAATAGGTGGTACCTGGCTACTCAGCTCTCTCTGGAAAGGGCTTTGGTTTGCTGAGGGGGCTCAGCGTATTCTTCGTAGTAAGCGGACCTTTGCCGTTTTCAATCTGGTGTGGATGCGTAATTTTGGAAAGCACTGGCGAATAAAATTGAAGGCTTATTTCAATAGCCTGCTAGGCTTCAAACCCCCTTATGAGGTGTTCAAAGAAGCCACAGGAATGGATGTGAAAAGTTCACAGGGCTATGCACTTGTTACTTGAGTTCAGGGCGTTATAAAAAACAGGATCTTGTTTATGAAAAATATACTGAAAGTTTTTTCTTTATCTTTAATACACTTCATGCTGATATTTTCTGTTTTTGAAGTAAAAGCCGAGTTGCAGCAGAAGATATCTGATTTGATTCCTGATGCTATAAATGTGGAGTATTTAAGTGGCTTTGTTACTCATCATGTTAGAGATACAGATAGATTTATTAAGGTTACTGGTACAGTTAATCAAGAAGTAGAGATTGTAGTTACAAAATATAAAAACAAACATAATAGCTTTGTTTTTGAAACAATAGGCGGGCAAGTTGAACTAGATGATTTTATCGGTATTAAGAATAAAATCTTAAGTAGGTTTGCATTTACGTCTTTTAAATACCATGATGCTGAAATAGTAATAGATGCGGCAGTTAATAATAAATCTACCTGAATTCGTATAATAAGTGCATAACCTCCACGTCAAAACTGGCACGAAATACACCTTTCAAAAAGAGCAAGGCTCAGGTGTAATCCATAACCAGTTACGACACTACTTAT
>JABHIC010000096.1 GCA_018671205.1 Gammaproteobacteria bacterium | reverse complement strand
AATGTTCCAGTAGTAGGGAACCGTTACATCTGCCCCCCCCTGCTGGTTATATCCCCAACCGGGAAAGAGAAATCCCGATTTTCTCCGCTCATCCAGCGGAAAACTGTACCGGCTGCTATAGAAGATGGGAACGTCATGGAAGCGCACAACTGCATTGGTCGCACTGCCCCACCCCTCCAGCTCATTGAGCTCAACCTGCTCCGCCTCCAGCTCCCAGCCCCGGCTTTTCTCTTCACAGGTGGTGTAGGTCGCCTGGTGATAGCGGTTGATATAGGGACCATCCATCTCGATCTGCTGGGCATTCCCCTGTGCACGGCTCCCCTCCATCAGATAGTGAGCCTGATCGATCGTGGCCTGCTCGGTCTTGGTGTTGAAGTGGGCCCGCTCCCCCTGAAGCTGAAGCCCTTTCTGTTGATAACGGAGATTTCCCTCCACATCCAGCGTACCGGCACTATGGTTATAGAGAAGCCGGTCAGAGCGCAGAGATTGATCTGCCCGCTCCATTTTGACATTCCCCTGATAAATAAACTGGTTTTTCCCCTGAATCTCCACCGCATCGGCATCAATGGAAAGTGGTGCCTGTTCCCGCTCTACCGTAGGCATCCACTGCGTCTGCCCAGCAGAGGCTTGTGGACAGGATGTCGCCTCTGCATGTGCCTGAGCAGAGATTGCATAGGCCAGTATAGAGACAATAAGAGCGGTTCTGTTACAGAGTGGGTTATTCAACGGTTTACTCTTTTTCATCTTGGGCGGTTATTGATCAACGGATTATACCTCGCTCCAAGGGTAAAAGGCACCCCATAATAACAGCAGCAGCGGCGGTTTACAGCAAGTGGTGTCGTCAGTATACTCGCAGTCAGTCAAATTTGACCCCCTGTTGTATAGGACACTCATAAAATCAAAGATTTCCATGCATGGATGGCTCTGGGGTTGGTATAGAGGAAACTGAAGCGATGGATGATCGGTTGGCAGCATTGGAACAGTGGGTATCCGGAGTATTGGGGACGACCAAATATCAGATCGAACCCGCCTCAGCCGATGCCAGTTTTCGCCGCTATTTTCGTATCCAGTTTACCGATCAGGAGCGTACAAAGAGCCGGATTGTGATGGATGCGCCTCCAGGGCAGGAGGATACCGCCCCGTTTATTGCAATTGCCGAGACCCTGCGCAGTTGTGGAGTGAATGCCCCGGAGGTCTATGCAATCGAGCCAACAGAGGGGTTTTTACTGCTCTCTGATCTGGGGCATACCCCCTATCTGATGGTACTGGACAGGGAGTCCGTCAAGCCGCTCTATGAAGATGCCATCCAGACCCTGTTGCAGTTTCAGCTACAGTGGCCGAAGAGTCACAGACTCCCTCCCTATGATCATAAGCTGCTGATGAGTGAGATGGAACTCTTTCCTGTCTGGTATCTACAGCGGCATCTGGGGAAAACCATTTCTGAACCGGAGCAGCAACAGTGGAGACAGCAGTTTGAGCTACTCGCGGCTCAGGCGTTACAGCAGCCACAGGTGGCCGTGCATAGAGACTACCACTCCCGTAACCTGATGGCCCTGGAGTCCGCTAATCCAGGGGTGATCGACTTTCAGGATGCGGTCTGGGGCCCCATCACCTATGATCTGGTCTCGCTCTTGAGGGACTGCTATATCGACTGGCCCAGAAATGAGGTTGAGGCGTGGGCCGCGCACTACTACCAGCGTCTGGTTGAGAAGGGGCAGTCCGGGACGATCAGCTGGGAGCAGTTCCTCCACGGATTTGACTGGATGGGGGTGCAGCGCCACCTCAAGGCGGTGGGGATCTTTGCCCGCCTGAACCATCGTGATGGCAAGCCCGGTTATCTACAGGACATCCCCCGCACCCTGAACTACCTGGTTGAGGTGAGCGGTCGCTACCCCGCGTTAGCACCGCTCCATCAATGGGTGCGTGAGCTAGGATGAAGGCAATGATTCTTGCCGCCGGGCGGGGGGAGCGTATGCGACCACTGACCGACCATACTCCCAAACCACTACTGAAGCTGAATGGAGAGCGGCTAATTGAGTATCACCTCCACGCACTGGCGGCGGCGGGGGTGACTGAGGTGGTCATTAACCACAGCTGGCTGGGGGAACAGTTCCCCATCAAGCTGGGCGATGGCAGCCGTTATGAGCTGAAGATCAGCTATTCAGCAGAGCCACAACAGCCCCTGGAGACAGCCGGGGGGATTGTGCAGGCGTTACCCCTACTGGGAGAAGAGCCCTTTATCGTCGTCAATGGTGACCTCTTTACCGACTACCCCTTCACCCGCTTGATGGGTGAGATGGAGTCAATGGCCCATCTGGTGCTGGTCGATAACCCCCCCCACCATCCAGCGGGGGACTTCCTACTGGAGAATGGACTCATTTGTGGCTATGGAGGAGAACCGGTGGGACCACAGCTGACCTATAGCGGGATTGCCCGTTTCCATCCCCAGTTTTTCAGGGAAGTAACTCCAGGAGCTGCCCCACTGGCCCCCCTACTCTTCTCGGCGGCGGATCAGGGAGCGTTATCCGGGGAGTATTTTCCGGGTCACTGGTCGGATGTGGGGACACCGGAACGGCTGGCTCAACTCTCCGTCAGTAAGCGAGCGAGCTGAGGTCGATATGGGACAGGAGATCAACGCTCAGCACTTCCATAAACGGGATTTCAACCACTTTGAGCAGGCACTACAGGAGGAGACCGCGCTGTTGTCCTCCTGGTTTGAGGAGGGTGTTTTCTCCACAACCGAGGCAATGGTCGGGCTGGAGCTGGAGGCCTGGCTGGTGAACCAGCAGCTGTGCCCGGCTCCATCCAATCAACCTTTTATTACCACCATGAACCATCCGCTGGTGGTGCCGGAGCTGGCCAGTTTCAACATAGAGATCAACAGCACCCCACAGCCACTCTCTGAGGCACCCTATAGCGCACTGACGGAGGAGCTAAATACCCTCTGGGGCAAGGGAGAGCAGGTTGCCTCACGCATGGACAACCATCTCATAATGATAGGTACCCTGCCCACAGCAGAGGAGGATGACCTGATCCTTGCCAATATGAGTGAGCAGCAGCGCTATCGGGCGCTTAATGAGCAGGTATTGCGGATGCGGGGAGGGGCCCCTCTCCGGTTTGAGATTGAGGGTCATGAGTCACTCCAGTTGAGGCGGAGAGATGTGATGATGGAGGCGGCAACCACCTCACTACAGATCCATCTGCAGGTGCCGTTTGAACAGTCGGTCACCGCGTTTAACAGCGCGATTCAGATCTCCGCAGCGATGGTGGCGCTCTGTGCCAATGCCCCCTATCTGTTTGGCCGAGACCTCTGGGAGGATAGTCGAATTCCTCTCTTTGAGCAGGCGGTGAATGTGGAGCCACTGAGCCACCGTCTGGGGGAGGGGCGGGTCAGTTTTGGTACCGGCTATGCCCGCCACTCGCTGCTGGAATTTTTTATCGAGAACCGGGACCACTATCCGGTGATGCTGCCGATCTGTCAGCCGCTCCCAACGGAAGAGCTTCCCAACCTGATGCTCCACAATGGAACCGTGTGGCGCTGGAACCGTCCTCTGGTCGGCTTTGACCAGGCGGGAGCCCCCCACCTCAGAATAGAGCATCGAGTCGCCTCAGCGGGCCCCACCCCAATGGATGTTACGGCCAATACCCTCTTTTTTGTCTGTGTGGTGATGGGGATGGTCGCAAGGCCCGACAGGAGAGCGAAAAACCTCTCCTTTATCGAGGCCAGAAGAAACTTCTACCAAGCCGCCCGTTATGGGATGGAGAGTGAGGTGCGTTGGCAAGGTGGAAAAAGCATCCCTCTTCGAACCCTGCTGCAGCAGGAGTTGATCCCCCTGGCAAGGGTTGGGATAGCGTATCTGGGGCTTGCCCCCAGAGAGTGGCAACCCTGGTTTGAACTGATTGAGGAGCGGGTTCAGCGCGGACAAAATGGCAGCTGCTGGCAGCGACAGTGGGTAGCGCGACATGGCCCCGACTTTTCCGGGTTGATGGGTGAATATCTTGAGCAGCAGTGCTCCGGCAATCCGGTTCATGAGTGGAGTATCTCCGGATAATGAGACGACTAATCACAAAAGAGAGGGTTCCCGATGCCGTGTTGATGCTGGAGGCTCATCAACTGATTGAGCAACTGGAGGGGCCGACCCTGTTCCATCTTCCGGGGCAGCTACCACAACCGCTGTTCGTGAGTGTGCTGCTACATGGCAATGAGACCACCGGCTGGGATGCACTGCGAACCCTGCTGTTACGGTATAGTAAAAAACCGTTGCCACGAGCGCTCTCCTTTCTGATCGGTAATGTGGAGGCCGCTGCACAAGGCGCGCGTCATCTCGACGGACAGCCGGATTACAATCGGGTCTGGGCAGGCGGAGAGGGCAGTGAGCAGCAGATCATGGCCGAGGTGGTTGAACAGATGCGACAGAGAGGGGTATTTGCCTGCATTGATATCCACAATAATACCGGGCGTAATCCACACTATGGCTGTGTTAATCGGCTCGAGCCGACCTATCTACAGTTGGCGGCCCTCTTTAGTCGCACGGTGGTCTACTTCATAAAACCCTCGGAGGTGCAGTCAATGGCCTTCTCTCCACTCTGCCCGGCGATCACCATAGAGTGTGGACAGCCCGGCGATCCGCACGGGGTTGCCCATGTACTGGAGTTCCTGGAGAGCGCGCTCTGCCTGTCAAAAATTCCATCCCACCCGGTTGCCCCCCACGAGATCGACCTGTTTCACACGGTAGCCACGGTGAAGATACCGGATACGATCGAGATCAGTTTTGGGGACTCTGGGGGAGACCTCTGCCTGATCGAGGAGCTGGACCAGCTCAATTTCCGGGAGATAGAGGCCGGTACACGCTTTGGCAAACTCTGCTCAGACCACCTGAAACATCTGGAGGTGTGGAATGAGGCGGGGCAGGATGTCGGAGACCACTTCTTCAGTGTGGAAGAGGGGGCATTGCGTACCCGCAAGGCGGTGATGCCATCCATGCTGACGCGGGATATCGAGGTCATCCGCCAGGACTGCCTCTGTTATCTAATGGAGCGGATGAGCATTCGAGCAGGGAGCTGACATAACATCCATTGTCAGTGCCGCTTCCGGCTATCCACCGCTGTTCGTATCCCGACAGCTCGTGTAACATTCACAGAAATATTGGGAACTTGCGAGAATAACGGATTATGAACCATGCCCTGCGGCGCTCTGCTGTACTGCTGCTTACACTGCTGTCACTCCCCCTGGAGGCCGGTATCTCGCCACTCGCTTTTGGCAACCACAATAATGGTCTGCCTACATTGGCACCCATGCTGGAGCAGGTACTCCCTGCGGTGGTCTCCATCTCTGCCATTCTGGAAAACCCCACAGAGCAACCGGCCCCCGCCACTCAGCCGGTCGATGAGTTCAGCTTCCAGCCCTCTCAAGAGCGCCCCTGGATTCAACACAACCCCTCCGGGCTGGGCTCTGGTGTAATCATCAACCACCAACAGGGGACCATTGTCACCAACCACCACCTGATTGAGGGGGCAAAAGAGATTGAGGTGATCCTGGAGGATGGTCGCCGCTTCAATGCAGAGCCCATCGGCTCGGATAAAGAGACCGATATTGCACTGCTCCGAATCCGCGCCTCCAGTCTGAGCGCAATTCCACTGGGTGACTCCGCAACACTGCGGGTGGGTGACTTTGTGATTGCGGTGGGTAACCCTTTTGGGCTCGGCAACACCGCCACCTCCGGCATTGTCAGTGCGCTGGGACGCTCCAATCTGGGGCTGGAGCGATTTGAGGAGTTTATCCAGACCGACGCCTCGATCAATGTAGGTAACTCCGGGGGGGCACTGGTCAACCTCAAGGGTGAACTGGTGGGAATCAATACCGCGATTCTCGCCCCCAATGGTGGCAGTGTCGGGATTGGCTTTGCGATTCCGGTCAACATGGTTCGGGAGATCACCAACCAGCTCATTCAACACGGCAGTGTGCAGCGGGGTTATCTCGGAATTCATGCAAAGGTACTCTCTACCACACTCGCCCGTAGCCTCCGCCTCCCTCAGGACCAGGGGGTGGTCATCACCACGGTGGAGCCCGGCTCGCCTGCGGAGCGGGCACACCTCCACAAGGGAGATCTGCTAACCGCTATCAATGAGCACCCCATCAACAATCCTACTCAGCTACAGAGTGTGATCGGCCTCTTTCCGGTAGGAAAAAAGATCAAGCTCAGTCTGCTACGGAGGGGACACCCGCGTACCCTCTTTGCCACCATTCAGAAGCCACTTAACCAGGCACTACAGGGGGCATCCCTCAACAAAAAACTGGCCGGTGCACTGCTTCACCCCCTCACCTCAGAGCAGAAGAACCGCTACCTCTCCGGAGGGATTGCGGTCCATACGCTGGCATCCGATCAACCCGGATGGGAGGTTGGACTACGCCCCGGCGATGTGATCTTTTCCATCAATCGGCAGCCGATCAGCTCACTGGGTGATGCCGAGCAGGCCGTTACGCTCGCCAACAAGACCGTGATCCTCCGCGTCTATCGTGGGGAGAAGATTCTTGAGATTATCATGCGAGAGCATTAAGGACACCTTAACCAACCTCCCCTACATACAAGTGAGCCCATACTGTGCCAAAAGCCTCTGAACTGAAACGGGGAATGGTCGTTGAGATCAACCAGACCCCACACGCGGTAAAAACCGTTGAGTCCAAAAGTCCCTCCTCCCGGGGGGCCTCCACCCTCTATAAAATCCGCTTCACCAATCTGCAGACAGGACAGAAGCTGGATGACTCTTTCAAGGGGGATCAGCTGCTGAAAGAGGCCGACTGCCAGCGCCGTCAGGTGCAGTACTCCTACCATGATGGTGAACATTATGTCTTCATGGATCAGGAGGATTACAGCCAGTATGAGATGCGCAGTGAGGCACTGACAGAGGAGGCGGGCTACCTGAGCGAGGGGCTGGAGGGGATTATCGCACTACTCTCCGAGGATAAACTGCTCGCTATTGAGCTGCCACAGAGCGTCTCACTCACCATCACAGAGACCACGCCGGGTATTAAGGGGGCAACCGCAACCGGACGCACTAAACCCGCCACCCTCTCTAGTGGAATTGAGGTTCAGGTACCGGAGTATCTGGAGCCGGGTGAACTCATCAAGGTCCATACCGGCAGTGGAAAATTTATCTCCCGTGCAAAATAGTTGTGCAGCGCTGGTTCTCCCTCTTTTTTCTGCTCCTGCTCTCCCCGTTACCGCCCGCTGAGGCGATAGAGGCGGATGCCTTAATGGGGCAGATCGACCGACTCTGGCGGGGTAACACCTCCCAGGCCACCCTCTCGATGGAGGTTCGCACCCGCCACTATACGCGTACCATGAAGATGGATGTCTGGTCCAAGGGACAGACACACTCCTTGCTGATCATCCGTGAACCAAAGAAAGATCAGGGCATCGCCACCCTGAAGGCGGGAAAAAAGATCTGGAACTACCTTCCCAAGATCAACCGCACCACCCGAATACCCGCCAGCATGATGGCGGGACGCTGGATGGGGAGCCACTTCACCCATGATGATCTGGTCAAGGAGAGTCAATATCAGGAGGATTATGAGTCCCACCTCACCTTTGAGGGGGAACGTGATGGCACGCTGCTCTACGAGGTAACCTCAATCCCCAAGGCCGATGCCGCCATCGTCTGGGGAAAAGTGGTAACAGAGATCCTGCAGATATCCCTGATGCCGCTCAAGGCGACCTATTT
>JABHIC010000095.1 GCA_018671205.1 Gammaproteobacteria bacterium | reverse complement strand
GTATACCGGTGCATATCATCCACCAGTTTCCTGATGGGCATGACCAGCCTCTTCGCAAAATAGAGCGCGAACAGAACAGCAAACAGACTCAAACCAATCAGGAGATAGGTCACATTTTGACGCAGTGTCTCCAAATTACTGCGTTCAATTCGGTTGTCTTCATAGACCGTGATGTCGATCTTTCCCTGTATAGGTGTTGTGTAGTTGAGTTGCATCCTATCCCAGGATGTTAACTTTTCTTTATCATGGCTGAACAGTGTCAGCCCTGGCAACACAACTTTCAGGGCAAGCCCTTTGTCCTTAGCAATCACCGACAATACCTGGCTATTGAGATCCATCCCAACAATGATCAGGCCAACCAGGATTTTTCCATACTTCATTACCGGAATCACCCGTATCAGATAGTGACCTTGCTCAAAAGGGAAAAATCCAGTCAAAGGTTCTCCCTGCTGCAGCACATATCGAGTCACAAACTCCTGTCCCAGGTTATCACCAAATCCGAACTCATCATGCCCACGCGCCAGTACCGTACCACTGGGAGCAATAAACGCTATATTACTGAGGTCAAAGTCGACAAAGAATTTTCCTTTCAAATAGAGCAGATCACTATCAGCAATCTCCATCGCATTGGAAATTTCATCCGAGCTTGCGAGCAGTATTGCAATCCTCTCCACATGCTGAACACGCTTATCCAGCTCACGCTTGACCTGTGATATTTTATCCACCATTCGCATTGAGATCGTCTGATCCAGACGCAATAGCAGACGGTCAATCTGATAGAGATAGACCCCTCCCAGCACAAAAATAGGGATCACCACAATGATAAGAATTTTGGAGAAGATTTTCATCAATCAAAAAAGTAAACAGCAACTCACGGAGTGGGCACCATAGAACGCACTTTTCTTACCGTATCGTAAAACTCATCTGAGCGAGCCCGAAATCCTTGTGGACCATCAAACAGGTGGTTACGAAAGGAGTCTTTACGATAACTCAGTAAAGCCTGGCGAACCCGCTCAACAACGTCATTAGATACATGAGTACCGGCAGCAACCGCATCATTTGGAATTTTTCCAGACTCCGCTAACACCACTAGTTGATCATTGAATTTTGCATTGGCGTCCAACAACGCATCATCATAGGTTGCCCCCGCATCTACTCTTTTTTTAGCAATTGCTGCACATACCTTAGAGTGGCGTTTAAGCATAAATAGCTGTGAAAAATAGTGTTCCGGATTAATCCCCTTCTGTTGAAGATAAAGCGTTGGATAGAGATAACCGGAGGTTGAGTGAAACTCAGTAAAGGCAAAACGTTTATCTCGTAGGTCCTCTAATGATTGATATCCTGAATCCTTGTGTACTACGATATAACTACTGTAATGGTCTGTAAGCTCACCTTTTTTATTACGATAGACTACAGTGGCCAAGTAATACAAACCAGGAATCTCAGCCTTTGCCTCAACATAGGAGGCTGGTGCAAAGAAACCTATATCCACCCGTTGATGCGCAATCTTGTTGACAAGGTCATGATAATCCTTGGCAACATGAAACTCTACCGAGACGCCTATTGTAGACTCCATATAGCGAATAAAATGTTGGTAGCCTTCTGTCATTGTCTGGTCATCAAACCAGGGACCAACACCAATAGTGATGCGCTCCTCAGCACTCGCTTGAGAAAGCCCTACCCATAATAGTAGAAAAAGAAATTTCAATCTCATTTTATTTCTCTCTGACTACTAATTGAGAAATTAGCAGCCTCTCGAATAGAATCATAAAAGGCATCTGATTTAAGTGAGAATGCCATCGGCTGATTCTTCTTGAACCGAGCACGCTGATAGTCCGCATCACTCAACCTGATATTCAATAGCACCTGCTGAATCCGCGCTGCTAACACCGGATCAACATGTGGTGCCGTGGCATAAGCATCATAGGGAATCGGTTTGGTTTGAGAAAGCACATTAACAATGTCCCCATGATTCTCACGCAGCTCCTGCAGTAGCTCGTTTGAAGTTGCGCCCCCTTCCACCTTCTCCTGCACCAATGCCTCCAGCACTTTGCCATGCTTTTTCAACATAAAGATATCGGAGAAAAATGTCTTTGGATCGATACCCTGCTGCATTAATACCATATTCGGGTAGACATACCCAGAGGTAGATTGGTAATCCGTAAAGGCAAAACGCTTACCCTTCAGATCAGCCAGAACATCAATATTCCGCGACTTCAACCCCAGGATCACACTGTAATAGTTATCAACTAACCCCCCCTGTTTAGAACGTTTATTGACGGTAGCCAAATAACGTAACAAGGGGATCCGTTGCTTTGCCTGCACATAGAGATTTGGCGAGAAGGCTACGATATCAACCAACTCAGACTGTACTTTATGAATCAAGCTCTCATAGTCACTCGAAACATGAAACACCAGTTTGATGCCCAACTGCTGCTCCAATGCCTCTATAATCGGCTTATGGATCTCATAGAGTGCCTCAGGCTTCCTCCAAGGTGGCACACCAAATACCAGCTGATCTTTAGCAAAAGCCTCGGAGACCAGCAGTGTAACCAACAATATTCCAATAATCTTCTTTATCACTTTTCCCCCTCTAATTCTACTTTTCCACACCTGAACCGCCCCGGGTCTTCCGAAGGCTGTTTAGTTTGGGTTATGCCATCGTGGCTGACTCTTCCAACTTGTGATAATACTCCAGCTCAAATTCAGCAGGGATAATATCACCAACCTACCCATTCAAGGGTGACACATCCAACATCATCTCCCCCTCTCCATGGCCCTCGTTTACGGATCAATTCTGTTTTTTTGAGGTCGTTGATAGTCTTGGCTAATGCATTGTCATAGAAACGGGTTCATCACAGTAGCAAGGTTGTCGGAGTACTAAGGAGCCACTGGTTAATGTAGCACTTTATCCATATCAAACAGCAACTCCGTTGCAAGTGCTGGCACCGCACTCATTCTCTCTTCATCCACTGCAAACTGTACAGCCTCAGAAAGCTGGGACAGTTTAGGATAACCAAAAGATGCTGCGCTGCCTTTGATAGTGTGTGCGACTGACCTCAGCTCTGCCCAATCCTCATTAGATAGTGCTGTGGTCAGCTTTATTCGATATGTTATTGCACTCTCTCGGAAGATAGTCATCATCTCATCATCAACCAGTTCATCCGCTCCTGAGGGTATAGTGCTCTGATCAGTTTCTGAGACCCGCTCTACAGAGGGAACATAGTGCTGTTGATCTGCTGCCTTAGAGGGAAATTCCATCTGGATCTTCAGTAACTGCTCCTCTAGCTCCTCCTTTTTCAGCATCGGTTGAGAGCCGGTTTGTCTCTCTCTCTTCCAGTTATCTGCCAGCATTCGAGCGACTTGCTTAATCTCATGCTGACGAAAGGGCTTATTCAGATAGAGAAAACCATATCCCAGCTCACGACCAATCTCCTCTAGTCCAATATCACTATAGGCGGTCACAATCACAATATAGATACGCTCATCCAGCTTGCGCAATGCCTTGGCAGTCTCTAGTCCATTCATCCCTAGTGGCATCCGCATATCGACAAAGGCCACTACAAATGGACGCTCCTCTTCCAGTGCAATACGAGCAATCTCTACACCTTCCTGGCCATGGGTTGCCGTGAATAGGCTAAACTCATCCTTCTTATCTAAAGTTGCAGGAACGAACCCATTCAGTATCTCCTCTATTTTCCTAGAAATACCACCGACTTGAGCATTATCATTGAAGATCTCCTGATACAGGTTGATTACCCCCAGATCATCATCAATAAATAAGAGGGGGCAGGTGTAGGGTTGCACATCGACTACCCCATCAGCGATATCGTCTTCAGGCATCAGATACTGCTTCAGCATCTGTTCGATCTCGCTTTTATTGATCGGCTTGTGGAGAAAACCATTCGCACCTGCCTCCTCAAACATCTCCCGATGCCTCTGCATCACATTCGCTGTGAGCGCAATAATCGGAGTCTGGTTGCCCTCTCCTCGCAGTACTCTTGTTGCCTCTAACCCATCCATCACCGGCATCTGCATGTCCATAAAGATGAGGTCAAACTGCTGTTGAGTCGCTTTCTCTACCGCCTCTTGACCATTATCTGCAACAGTAACAGTAACCCCAAAGGCTTGTATGATGCGACGTTCTAGTAGCTGTAGCTCAGGGGTATCCTCCACAACCAGCACATCGCCAACCAACTCCAGCGCTTCACTCGGTCGTGATTTTGTATCCATCACATTTCGGCTGATAGAGGATAACTCACTTTCTCTATAGGGTAGTTCCAATGTAAAACGCGCCCCTTTGCCCTCTTCACTGACAACCTGAATCGTTCCCTCCATCATCTCCGCCAAGGTCCATGAGATATAAAGCCCAAGCCCTGTACCGCCATAACGGCGAGAGATACTGCCATCCGCCTGCTCAAACGGCTTGAAGAGGCGCTCCAGTGTCTCAGCTGCCATCCCAATCCCTGTATCCTCTACGGAGAAGTAGAGCCTGTTTTCCTCTACCCAGCAGGTTAATACAACCCCACCCTTTGCAGTAAATTTAAGAGCATTCCCCAGTAAGTTGACCAGAATCTGGCTGATGCGCTTGTCGTCTCCCCATATTTTAAATTCTGGGTATGCCTGCTGCCTCACTTCAAAATCAAGTCCTGAGTTGTCTGCTATCACAGTAAACATTTCAACCACATCTTTGACTAGGTCTGCTAAACAGAAGGGTGCCAGATCAATTTGGAACTTGCCTGACTCGATTTTTGATAGGTCAAGGATGTCATTAATCAGCGCCAACTGTCTCCTACTGGAGACCAGCATTGGGTTCAGCAACTGCTGCTGAACCTCAGTCAGCTGGGTCTCTTGAAGCATCTCACCACTACCCACCACGATAGAGAGCGGAGTACGCAGTTCATGGCTCATTGTGGCCAGGAAGTTATCTTTAGTCTTGCTGGCAATTTCCGCAGCCTTATTCTCTCTCTTCAGTCTCTCTACTTGGCTGCGCTCGGTGATGTCATGCACGATGCCGATTGAGCGGATGACCTTCCCTTGCTTATTGCGAACATGGTGGCAGCGTTCATGCACAACACGCTCATCACCATCCATGCGGACCACGCGGTGGTCCACCTCATAACTATCTCGTTCCTTCTTTATCGAGCTGAAGTAAGCCTAGCTTACCTTATCACGGTCTTGCGGATGGACACGTTCCAGAAAGCCCTCATAGGTTGCCTCCATATCGCCTGGCTTTAGCCCGAAAATCCGGTATAGCTCATCAGACCAGTGAAGCGTGTTGGACTCCAGATCCAGCATCCAGCTTCCGAGATGAGCTATGCTCTCGGCCTCTGCCATCTGGTCGCTACTCACTATCAGGCGCTGCCCCAGTTTCTCACGATATACCATCTCAGAGACCAATCGAAGTGCAACCCACACTGTCGTTATCAATGAGAGCACCACCAGCGTCAGGTAGAGGTAGTAGTAGTAAGATGCTTTCCGGCTCTGCTGCCTCGCCTCAGCGGTGATCTCTCTGATCAGCTCCGTCTCTGCCTCTTTCATTAAGTCGATCCGCTTACTGGCTGTAGCGAACCACTGCTGAGTCCCACCCACCTTAGTCACCCCTTCTGTCTGTAACAGTATCTTACGAATACGCTCAACCCCGACAAATGCCTGATGTTTCAGCATCTGTCGCAACAGTTGAGCCTCCTTCTCTGTGGCCAACTCATAAAATCGGCGGAATGCATACTGCTCCAGGGCAAGGTTCTCAACAAAACGCCTGTACATTCCTGGCGCAAACACCCCATTGCTAATAGCGCCTGTGATCAACCCCCGTTCAACTCCTGCAAGATCCTTTGCCCGCATAAAATACTCAAGAGAGCTGACTTGCGCATTGACGGGTACACCTCCCTCAACTTGGTAGGCGACTTTAATCAAGACGGTCAGTTGTTGGGTGATTCCGGTGAACCACTCCAGAGACTCCACACATCCCAAGGCAAGCTGATCAACCTCATCACGAACAAACCCAATCTCATCCGCCAACTCCTCCAACTGCTTCAACTTGATAACAAACTGAACACGGTTGTTGTGTAGGAAATCCAGGTTGAAGGTCGGTAGCGTGCGTAGCAGTGGAATTAGGTGGTGGTCCGTTCTATTGCGCTGCTGCTCCAACTCTGCCCCAAACTGCTCTCCCTGGCTTCCGATGAACCCACAGCTGGCACCGCGCTCTTTCTGAAGCTCATGCAG
>JABHIC010000008.1 GCA_018671205.1 Gammaproteobacteria bacterium | reverse complement strand
GATTGGATCGAAGAGGGCGAGTTTGAACTGGTCTACCACCTCTGGTCCTATGAGCAGAATCAACTGCTCTCTATCCATATTCGCATTCCGCGTGATCCGGGGCGTTATCAGTCGGTGGTTGACCTCTATCGGCCCGCCGGGTTCTTTGAACGAGATATTCATGAGATGTTTGGGCTCTATTTTGAGGGTGCACTCGACATGGATAAGTTTATCCTCACCGAGTGGAACGGGCCGCCACCGATGCGTAAAGATTTTGATAGTGAGGCCTTCGTGGAAGAGACCTTTGGTTGGCAGGCGTATAATCCACCTTGGTTGCAGGCGTTGACCTCCGCGGGTGGGGGGGTTGTAACGCCTCCGAGTGAGCAGCGTTTTAGCCAGCGCGGAGAGGTGGCCAGAGCCCCCTGGAGCGGCTCTCCCCGGCAACCCTTCCAGGATGATGGAGAGAAGGGGTAGCTCGATGCGCGCAGAAAATTATCAGCAGATCAACCATCCGCCCAGCCATGCGTTTGAGCTCAATTTTGGCCCTAACCACCCCGGCATTGAGGGCAACTATGCCCTCCAGGTCGAGGTGGAGGGGGACACCATCGTTCGTGCCCATGCCGATGGAGGATATCTCCATCGGGGCTTCGAAAAATTGATGGAGCAGCGCCTCTGGATCCAGAACATCTCGCTGGTTCCACGCATCTGTGTACCTGACCCCTCACCGATGGAGGTCTGTTACTCCATGGCGATTGAGCAGATTGCCGGAATTGAGGTGCCCCAGCGGGCCCAGTGGATTCGGGTACTACAGCTGGAACTATCTCGTATTGCGGCACATCTCTTCACCTTTGGCGGCCATGCAGCCACCACCGGGATGTATAGCCCGATGTTCTGGGGGGTGGCAGATCGTGACCTGATTCTCGATCTGTTTGAGATGTTTACCGGGGGGCGGGTCTACAGTATCTATAACCTGCCCGGTGGGGTACGTCGTGAGCTACCCGCAGGGTTTCTACAGCGGGTGAGTGAGACCCTCGACTATATTGAGTCACGTCTGCCCGACTATGATGATCTCTTCTTTACCAATCGGGTTTTTATCCGTCGGGCCAAAGGGGTAGGGGTATTGGAGCAGGCAGAGGCGCTGGAGATGGGGGTCACCGGCCCCAATCTGCGCGCCACAGGGCTCCCCTTTGATCTACGCAGAGATGACCCTTATCTGATCTATGATCAGCTTGAGTTTGAGGTGCCGGTCGAGGAGGCGGGGGATGCCTGGGCACGTACCCTGGTGCGTCGAGCCGAACTGGTGGAGAGTATCCGTATCGTGCGCCAGGTGGTGAAGGCACTTCCGCAGATGGATGGCCCCCTGCGCACAGCAACCCCCAATCCACTGGCATGGAAGATACCCGCCGGAGAACATTATGCGCGAGTGGAGTCCTCGAAGGGGGAGCTTGCCTATTATGTGGTCTCCAATGGTAGTGAGAAGCCGTGGCGAGTACATGTGCGCGGCCCCTCCACCATGCATGCGGTGCAGGTGCTGGAGTCACTGGTGATCGGGGGGCGGATTGAGGATGTGGCCCAGACTATGTTTTCACTTGATGCCTGTCCACCGGAGGTGGATCGATGAGCCGACTCTCCTACAAAGAGGAGGGGAGCCTGCTCCGTCCGCTACGGGCGCTCTCTTTCCTTGGGCGACCTGCGGTTACTCTGCCACTGGAGCCACGTCCGGCGGCAGAGGGGTATCGTGGGTTTCATCTCAATGACCACAAGCAGTGTATCGGTTGCAGCAGTTGTCAGAAGATCTGTGATAATGCGGCGATCACTATGGTGGAGGTTCCAGATGCGCCGGTGGATCCGCTGAATGGGGTTCGTAATCTTCGTCCCGCAATCGACTATGGACGCTGCTGCTGGTGTGCGCTCTGTGTCGATATCTGCCCCACCGGGTCACTGAACCTCTCCAGAGAGTATGTGCATACCTGTACCCAGGAGCAGATCGATAGTTACTTTATGCTCCCGGATGAGGATGGAATGCATGGCCTTCACTACGAAAAAGGGTGGCAGAGAAGTGAGGCATCTGACCTGTTGGCACTGGAGCGGCT
>JABHIC010000094.1 GCA_018671205.1 Gammaproteobacteria bacterium | reverse complement strand
TTTTATGCTCCTTTTTGAGGGGTAATTATGCACAAAAAATTGTCTTAACTTTGTGTCCAAAAATTGGGGGGCACTTCAGTATGGCTCCCATATTTCCTGCTTGGTAGCGTCTCTGAAGCCGCCGCCTTCTACTTGCACCCGAAATGTATCCTGTTCATGTGGGATGGTAAAAGTTAAGTTTTTCGGGATCATAGGGCGTATCAGGTGAGTATTCTGGAGCGGCTTATTGAAGCTGCAGACCCCTTTGTTTTTCTGGGTATTGAACCAGCCTTGTGTCCGTACTGTGCAGTACCCGCCAAAGTATTGTTGTGGCATGTCTGTCTCCTTGCGACCAATTGGTCGTCTATATAATGTGGATTGTGTCGCCCCATGGTGCTTTGCCTTCGTAGACGGAGGCCCAGAGCACGGGGTAGTCTGGAGGGGTTGGGAATTCTGCCCCTAAATCTGTGAGGTAAATCAGGCAGTCGGGGCGTTCTCCCAGTCTCTCAATTTCGTCAAAAACTGGCTCGAACTGTGTGCCTCTTCGCCCTTTGACTTCCATCTTGATAGGTAGGTCGTGGTTCTCGTACTCATCAACTGATTGAAGATCCCAGTCACACTGCATGACGGTTGCCTTGGCAGAAGGGTGTTCTTCCAGAATGCAGTTGATCTCCCCCTGAAACTGCTCCAGTTCATCGCTAGATACGGATGCTGATGTGTCTACGCCGATCACGATATTGCCGAGAGACTGGGATCGTTTGGATGGCAGGTTGATACCGATTGCACGAAGTCTCCGGTTCGGTGGGTTCATGGTGTAGCCGTCCTGAGAGATAGCGGATACGAAATCACGGAGCTGTGCCTTCCAGTTGGCTTTAGGTTTTAAGATGCTATCTACAAGCTCAGTCAATGAGCCGGGCAACTTACCCTGTGAGCGAGCCGCTTGAGCCGCCTGAGCGGTCTTTACCTTCCAGTCGGCCTCTTGTTGAGCACGCTCCGCTTCGTTCTTTGCTGTGCCGTCTGTGAAGTCTCCTGTGGATAGTGGGGGCGGTTCGTTGCCTTGCTCGTCACTCTGATCGTCTCCGTCTGGCGGTTGTGATTGTCCGCCGGATGGATTCTGCCCTTGTCCACCTCCTTTGGAGTTGTGATTGCCGTCACCATCGCCATCTTGTTTCTCCTGATGGATGATGTGGTAGATCTCTTCTGCTGATTTACCGCTGAAGCTCTTGTGCATTACTGCGTCGTCAGGGGCGTGGAATCCTGCGTCATCCAGTACCAGATTAACTACATGGTCTGCTGCAATATTCCAGTCTTCGGCGTCACGATAACCACGACGAAGGTGGTGGGTTAGTGCGACATGCAGGGTTTCGTGAGCCAGAATGAATTTTGCATGAGGAATGGATAGGGTATCCACGAAGTCTGGGTTGTATTCGATGACTTCGCCATCGGTTCGGAATGTTGGGATGTTTCTGTTTGGGTGTTTACGAAGCCCCGCCAATAGGTCGCCAAAAAATGGGTGGTCCAGCAGGATGCCTGTTGATGATAGTTGAATTTTCCTATCGGCATTGATGTGCATGGTATTCATTGTGCTATCTCCTTTCCCCGCCGAAGCGGGGGGTATAAAAGTTCAAACTTTATGCTGTACCCATAAAGGCCGACATATCATCCAAAATCGCCTCGGCACTTCGCTGGGTATCTCGCAGTGTCTCGTAGTTATTGCGCAGTTCATTTGGTTCAGGTAGCAGTTTCTTTCTCACCTCTTCAGTGAGGCGTGCGATGTTGGGGTCTTTGTTGAGGTTGAGTTCTGGCAGCACACTGACAAGATCCTGAATATTCCCAACCAGTGAGTCTTTGAATGACTTTTTGCGTGAACCCTCGCCGTCGTCTTCCATGATGATAGTGAGCCGTTCGTGCATGTTGTTCACGACTCCATGTAGGCGCTTGAATAGATCGGTGGTGATCTCAGACGTGCGCTCTTTCACTTGTGAGTTGATCTGCGTCTTGATCTCTTCGCTATCGATGTCTGCTGCCTCAATGCGGAAGTCGTCGCCATCGGGGACTGGGTTGACGGATACTTCAATGTCAAACCGCTCTTCCATCTCCTCTTGGGTGGGGTAGAGTGAGTTGTCAAACATATCTCCCAGTCGGATTTTGGCCTCTTCAATCAGTTCTTCGCGGAGTTGGATGAAACGGGTTACCTCGATCTCCCAGTCGGCACGCATTCTGCGGTAGTCGGCACTGAAGCTGGCGTAGAGTGCGGATGGCATGATGCGCTGCCCATCCTCCCCCCATGGGGATGAGTTCTGAACCCATAGCTCACGGATTGCATTTTTGGCGGAGTTCACTTCCTTTAGTGCGTTCTTGGCGTAGAGGTTTTTGACGTATCGACCAGCCTCTTTTTGGGCGTGGGCGGTGTTGTTGGCGAGGTCGGTGACTTCGGTATCTTTCTTGGTCTGTCCGATCATGGTGAACTTCATACTGATGAGCATTGATTTGTCTTGGATGCACATGGTGCTATCTCCTGTGTTTTTGAATGAAAATGAATTAGAATGTGCGGAGCGTTGTGGTTGATGTGCTATCTCCGCACGCCCGCCCCGTCTCTAAATTGCTTGAGGCGGGGCATTTTTTTTGGGGAATAAAAAAGCCCCACCGAAGCGGGGCAATAGTCAGCACAATGACTAATAGTTAGGCTGCAGCGAGATACAGGTCTGAGTGGTCAATCGCCCAAGTGGTATATGTCTTGGTGTTGGTTGCCCAGTCATGGCGGGTTGCCATATCCTGTACGGTGCGTACTTGGAACTCTTCCGGCATACGTCGAGCATAGGTGAAGATACGGTCGATATTCTCTTCGTTGGCCTTGCTTACCAATGCTGCGCTCACTGCGAATAGTGTGCTTGGATCTTCTGGGACTTCGGTTCGATCTGGCGACATAATGACCTGATTGATGTCTACCATGTTGTCGAAGATATCCAAGAACCCGTAGAAGGCTGTACCAACTTCTTCCCCCAGTGTGCCGACAAGGGCGGGGTGAAGGATCTGTTTGTTGTTGGTGTGTGAAATGATCTCGCTGACCCTCTCCCATGTACGGGGTGTGGCATTGGTCTTCTCGTCTGGGTTAAAGGTGTTGAGCATCTCTTCGCGCATCTGGATAAACTTGATGGCTCGCATATCGATGTCGTTATGTAGCGCCCATCGCACCCAGTCATCACCCTTTACCACTAGATTCAGGTGGGTGACACGGTTGTTGATGTGACTTGAGACGCGGGTGGTTCCGGCCTTGTCTTCCTGTCTATTTCCGGCAAGCACCACCACCCAATTTTCGGGAAGTTCAAAGTCTCCCAGTTTGCGCTCGTAGACGATCCGGCTTGCCATAGACTGCATGGCAGTAGAGCATTGAGCGATCTCATCGAGAAACAGTACAACCTTCTCGTTATCTGGGTACATCTGTAATGGTGGATAGTATTCTGTTTTCCCGTTTACAGGTACAGGAAGACCTTGGAGATCCCAAGGCTCGAACTGCGGAAGGTAAATAGCATGGCATGTGTAGTCCATGGCTTCTGCTGCCTTCTGAATGATCTCGGTCTTTCCGATGCCGGGTTGCCCCCATACAACGGTTGGTTGCTTGAGTGGGATGGTGACTTCTTTTAGGTAGCTCTCGAAGGTGCTTGGTGTAATTTCAGTTGTCATTGTGCTATCTCCATAAAAAAGCCCCGCTGAATTGCTCCAGCAGGGCGTTGTGTAAAAAGTTTGAACTTTCTTAGAATGTCAGTTTGTAGGTAACCTGCATCCCTGAGTCGAAGCTGCTCTCGGTTTTGATGGTGCTGTTCAGATCCCAGCTTAGTGATTGCTCTCTGTCGATCCGGTGCATGTAGTTGGCATTCATGCGGTACTCTCGGTTCCCAGCGAGGCTTGCTGTCTCTTCGTTGTGGGTGATCTCCCCGTTCATTGTGCGCCCGTTGGATACTTTTAGGTCGGCGCTGCCTGACTCGATGCTGATTGGGCTGTTGAGTGCGAGGGTGAGGTTGTCCATTCTCATTTTCGCACCAAATCCGAGGCCGTGGAGGTCGGATACTTGAGTAATGTACCCTTGGTCTACGCCGTGTCCTGCTGAGTATCCGTAGTCAAGGTTGGCACTGATGTGGACGCCGTTGTACTGGTTAGTCCAGCCAAGGCGGGTGTAGATGGTGCTGCTGTCTCCGAATGAGAGTGCGCCGCCTGATACTGCCCCGAATGTCCCGTCTTGCTGGCCTACCATCATGCTCGTGGTATCGGTGAGTTGGTAGCCCATGACTATGGGGTTATTCCCATCGATTTCGATCTCTGAGATTCCCAGTACGAAGTTGCCGATATTGCTGGTGCGGTAGTTGTCGAATGAGTAGGTGTTCTCTACAGCGGTAATTGCGTCGGTCATATCTACGGTGTAGACACGCTCATATTCGTCAAGGATGATGGCCTCTTTGAGTGCTTGGCTCTGTAGCAATGCACCACTCATTCCGGCGGGTGCTGCGAGTGTAGTGGATGATAGTGCAGTTACTGTACCCTCGGTGGTGTTGCCTAGTGGGATATTCAGTTCACCGATAGGGCGCATAGCTCCCTCGATGTTGAGTAGGCCACGCCCGTAGATGTCGTCTGTTCCCTCTTCACCGAGGTCGGTAGCGGATACGAATAGAATGTCTGCAATGTCGTTACCGGATAGGTAGGGGAATTTCTGAGTGAGTAGGGCGAATGCTCCGGTTACGTGGGGCGCTGCCATGCTGGTGCCACTCTTGGCTGCGTACTCGCCGTTAGGGGTGGTGGAGAGGATGTTGCCGCCGGGGGCTACCAGATAGTAGTCTTGCATGATCCCAGCCTTGTTGGAGTCGTAGAGGTGTTGATTATTGCTGTCTACTGCGCCTACTGTGATCCATCCACCTTCTGAGGTGGTGAGGGATTCGTAGTTAGGGATATAGGGTAGTGCGGCGGGGAAGTTGCAGTTTACTACGTCGTCGCCTTCCCATTTCCAGTACGTGGACTTTTCAACCTTACAGGAATGGCCTTGATTTCCCGCTGCGATTACAAGAGTGGTGCCGCTCTGCACAGCTTGCTTGTAGGTGTCGCCAAACCAGTGATCGTATGGGCCTGTTGTCTGCTGGGTGACGTTGTATCCGAGTCCCTTGCCCAGTGAAAGGTTGGCCACTTTGACCCCTTGTTCTGCTGCGTAGGCTACAGCTTTCTTGGCATTGGTGAATGTTCCGTTTCCTGTAGCGTCAAGGATCTTGATGGGCATGATGGTCGCATCAAATGCTACGCCGTGTGTGCCTACTCCGTCTCTTGCGGCGGCAATGGTTCCGGCTACATGGGTGCCGTGGAAGTTGTCGTCGTCGGTGTCTGTGGTGTTGTTGAGGAAGTTATATCCATCAGTCAGGTTGAGTAGTTCAGGGTGGTCTGTATCCACTCCGGTATCAATAACGGCTACGGTTACCCCTTTACCTGTCCAGCCCTGCTGGTAGGCCGCTTCAGCCTTGATTACGTCCATTGCCCAGTTGTTGTTGTACTCGGCTGTATTCCACTCAATAGGGGTTGGAGTGGGTTCTGGTGCTGGCTCTGGCTCGACAATCAGGGCTATTTCGCTAATCAGAACTTTGTCGGTCTCTTTGCTCTCGCGGTAGTCAACCACGGCTCCGGTAACTTCCGTCTGTTTATCCTCTTTTGTTGTTCCTTCTGAGTAGTGGATGGTGGTTGTGGTGTAGCGTTTGGTGATAGTGTTGATTTGTGTGCGGTAGGTGTTGGTTGTTACCTCGTAGGTGCGCTCAAATTCGTCATCTGTTTCAGTGACGGTCTCAGAGGTTGTTCCAGTCAACTCCGGCTCCAGCTCAGTGGTGGTGTCTTCATCAACACGCACTACGTCTCGGCTGATCTCAGTGACATCATTCAGCAGGGATTTGTATTTAACAATCTCGCCCTTGTACCAGTCGAATCGGTCAAGCATGTTAGTGTAGAAGCTCATACCCTTGATCATGTCTCGGGTTCTTGCAGGGAAATTTTCCACCATATCGATCAGTCGCTGTGTTCTGGCTACTGCGTTCTCATAGTTGCGGATATACCGCTTGGCTGCGTTGATTCTAATTTGAGAGGGGTAGTTGCTGGTTGTCTCGAAGTTGCTGCGGTAGCTGCTCTGTAGCTGTTGTGGCCCTACGCCTGAGAATGAGATTTGCTGCACCTCATAGTGGATGGAGTTGATCTCCTGCTGTAGCTGGTAGGCTATATCGTCTACGGATGCTGCGGCTGTGGATGATAGTAGGGCGGTTGCGAGTAGTAGTTTGTTCATGATTAGTTCCCTTTGCTGGGTTATTTATAGTCAGTACGCTGAGAAAAGCAAAAGTATTTCAATTTGTTACAGTAGATAATGTTGCTTTGGTTATTGCGTCACTGGCCTGTTTCAGAGCGTCATGAACGGGGGAGTTTCTGTCTCTGGTGTCGCCGTAGTCGTATGTTATTTTGACGAGGTGCTCCAATGCCTCCAGCAGTTCCGGTGCTGCTGCTATGAGGCGGGCGTTGGCTTCGTGGCAAAGTAAGTCCATAGGAACTGTTGCGATAGTCGCTTCGTCTAGTTTGTAGATGACTGCGCCATCGGTTCCGGTGTCAGTAATCCAAGGTGCTGGTGTGTGTTTCATGCGACCCCCTTTAGCTTGCCGTTGATTACAGTTGCGGCCCTCATGGTTGTCCTTATCCACTGAGTTCCAGTCCATCGGTAGGGGAAATCAAACCGTCCGATCTTGTAGAAGAATCCTGAGATTTCTGCTGTTGCCCCCTCTGGGATGTGGTGTGTGTTTTTCATGGTGCTATCTCCTGAAAGTTTGAACTTTTGTTATGCCGCTGTGCCTAGTGTTGGCTTTTAATGTAGTTTCTTACGTGCCTGATCGCCGCTTCTCTAGTAGGGAGTCGATGATGCGGGATGGTTGGGATGATGGTTGCGAATCCAAAGTTATCGAATATGGCGCAATAAAGTCCGCTTTCTTCGTCTTTTCTAGTCTTAATGAATGCAGCGTCTGTGTGAGTCATGTTGCCGTTAAGGTGGCATGAGGAGCATCTGGGGTCAATGTTGTAGTCGTTAGGGTTTGTAAAAGCCTGAAGCTCAGTGTTCCATGTAAGCTCGTCAGTGCAGTATTCGACTGTATCGCTTCCGCAGTTTAGGCAGATAGATTCTTCATAGTCGTCATCCACTGTTTTAGTAACGGGGAATGCGTGTTTGATCTCTTCGATAGAGAATGAGCGATCATTCTTGTCGTCGTATACGTTATCGTTATCGGAGATTGAGGTGATGTAGTTGAGCATCCCTTTAATCATCTCTCGCTGCCTCGTG
>JABHIC010000093.1 GCA_018671205.1 Gammaproteobacteria bacterium | reverse complement strand
CTTGATGGTGATCTCTACCCCCGCCTCCAACACCAGACTCATCCCCCCTTTGACGTGTACCTCTTTCCCCGCTGAGAGTGCAATACGTTTACCTGCCATATAGTGCCCCTCCTGCCCCACTTCAACAGAGTATTTGTTACCCACCTTCAGGCTACTGCTCTCTCCTATCTGGAGATGATCTGCCCCTGCCACCTTCTCCATACGGTCCAGCCCCACCTCATGGTGTTCACTGCCGCCGATCTTCTCCACCCGATTTGACTCAATCGCACTATTGAGATCCCCCACCACCTGCTGAAACAGGTCTCCGCTCACCGTGCTATGTTTATCCTCTTCAACATGTTCAAACTGGTTCTGGCGCACCTCAAGGTGGCGATCAGATCCTACCCACTCATGACGCTTATGGTTAACCCTGATCGCTTTATTGCGCTGGGCATGGATATAGATCTGCTCCTCCCCCTGCTTATCTTCCAGACGTATCTCATTGTAGCCACCGCCCCCTTTTGAGCTGTTGGACTTGATCGTACTCTTGCTCTTCTCTGCCGGGAGAGGGTATGGCGGTCGGTTCGTCCCGTGGTAGACACGGCCAGTCACAATGGGGCGATCTGGATCCCCCTCCAGAAAATCGACAATCACTTCATGACCAATACGGGGGAGAAATATGCCCCCCCAACCCGCCCCTGCCCAGAGCTGGCTGACCCGAATCCAGCAGGAGCTATTTTCATCTTTATTACCTTCACGATCCCAGTGGAACTGTACCTTGACTCGCCCATACTCATCAGTATAGATCTCCTCCCCCTCGGGCCCCACCACAAATGCCGTTTGTGTTCCCTCGATGGTTGGACATGGGCTCTTGCGTGTCGGACGAAAGGGGTGTCCCAGAGGGATACAGTGAAATTGGTTGAGATATTTGCTTCCCTCTATGGAGGCACCCTCTTCAAGTACCTGTGGCTGCGCCCCCTCATGAGTGACCGCGGTCAGCAGGTATTTTTTATTGTATTCATCACGCGGATATTGGTTGAGTTGAAAGTGGTGTCCAGAAATCAGCAGAGCCACATTGCTCCTCCCCCGGCCCTCTTTGCTAACATTCTGGACCTCTTCAAGACGGATTTTGCTCCGCTTTGTTGCCACGGATGGCTCATCAAAGATACCGGGGTAGTCATAAATCTCCCGATTCTCACACTCTAGTCCACTCTGCTCAGCCGAGAGCCTCATCCCCGGTTTCTTAAAGTTATAGTCCTGCAGGGCTACCCGATCCGGGGTGACCTCTTCGGCATAGTGAAACTGGTCAATATGTTCTGTTGCAACACTACCTTCCCATTTTTCATGATAGATCACCGCATCCGCACCGATGGTGGGAAAAGCGGTTGAGTGATCGATAAAAACGAGGATATGTTTCTCTTCATCATGCTCAAAGTAGTAGGAGACCCCCTCCTCCTCCATCAACCGGCTGACAAAATTGAGGTCTGACTCACGATACTGTACACAGTACTCCCGAACCGGAAGCTCATTTTGCAGGTCGATACGATACTCATCTCCACTAAAATTAGCCTCACCAAGAATCTTTTCAACGATATCTGCGGCACTCTGCTGTTGAAAGATTCGACAGTTATGGCGGTGGTTAAGGTACCAGAGTTTCGGCACCACGACCGCATGATAGGTAGAGAAACGCACACCATGCGCAGCCTGCACAAAACGGCTGATAAATCCATTAAGGTAGCGTGGCTCACCCTCACTATAGATCATCAACGAGGCGGCCCTGCCAACCACACTGGAGAAGTCGATCTCTTGCTCCTCAGATGCCAATTCAAGCTCGAAATGAAACAGTGAGGAGATCTCTTCATGCCCCTGAAAGCGAACCACACGCAATTCGTGTTCGCAATCTGCCACTTGAAAATCGAACCTTTCCTGGTTGGCTGCCATTGATGCCACAATCTATCTACCTGTAAAGAGTACCTCTAAAAATAGTAATTTTTCTGTGAGTGCAAGAAAGCACCGCACGGAGAACCGCAGTGTACATGTGAGTACATGAGGATTCGAGTACGGAGCTGACGCAGCAATCACTGAAAAAGTGCATTTTTAGAGGTGCCCTAAGATGTATCGGTACAACCCATTAAGGAGCCTCTGAACAACAGTGGCACAATGGATCGGATTAACTGCATAACGTTACATATTGGGGGCACGCCAATCATCACTACCTGAAGTACCAGAGATTTCATGGGTCCATGAGATTTTACGATAGGTAAATGAGATATCCTCCATATGAGTCATATGTCCAAGACTGGGGTCGAGAGCATTGGGCATATAACCTTTGATATCAACAATCATTCCATCCTCCAGCTCATGGGTAAAATAGTGCTCTTGGGTACCCTGCATGGAGGTACGGAACCATTTAATCGTTACTTTGCTCAGGCGTTCTCCACTGGTGAGTGCCGCATAGAGCAGAGGGGATGATTTATCAAAAATTTTGCTCACCGTAAACGCCTGGTGTACACGCTGACCGCTGGGTTGACCACTTTGTGGGTCACGCGGAATGATAATATCGTGCTTGTAGGACTGTACGGTAATTTCGTCTTCATGCTCCTCCTGATAACGGTTTCCCATACTCTCCATGCTGTTTGCCCCCGCTGAGATATTGCCCTGCCTGAGCCCCTCAATTGACATATATGCTGGTGTTGGCATTTTCACTCTCTCCTTACTGTTTTATTGACGATACAATTGCCATTCTCAAGAGGCTGTGCAAGGTAATCACACGGCGACTTACCTCCTCTACTGCACACCCTGTGCCAACTCAAAAACAATCATAAATTCAATAATATACAATAAAAAATAGAAAATACGTTGCTGTCAAACGGACAACTGCGCAGATTAATACCCACTACATCATCGTTATTGAGTATTTTCTCTCTCACCCGGTTGGAGACAAAATAGGGCGCAGGTGGTTGGATGAATTTTGTCATTTAACAGAAAATTCTAAATCGCGTAGAGCCGTAGACCCATGAAAGGAAATTATGCTCTGTATTGTGCAGATGGCTCTTGTAATTGGTAGAAATGTTGGTAGAGTACGCAACCGAAAGTAGCGGTGTGTGGGGTTCAAATAAAGATTCCACTGAACCTATAGATACATTTAAGGCGCTATTATTAAACAGTTTTTTTGAGAAAATCAATGAGCTCATAATGAGCCACTGCGTGTAATCTAGACTGCACCAGGTTAGCGTGACAAAGTTTTTTGTCCCCATCGTCT
>JABHIC010000092.1 GCA_018671205.1 Gammaproteobacteria bacterium | reverse complement strand
GGTTGGTTACTACTCTCATGGAGGTCGTATCGGTGTGATGACCGCAATTCAGGGAGGCGATGCTGTACTGGCGAAAGATGTCTCTATGCATGTTGCCGCGAGCCGGCCGGTTGCCCTCTCTGAGGCTGATATTCCTGCCGATGTTCTGGAGAAAGAGAAGGAGATCTTCTCTGCCCAGGCGCTGGAGAGTGGAAAACCTGAGGCCATCGTTGAGAAGATGGTAACCGGTCGGATGAAGAAGTTTGTCAATGAGATTACTCTGCTGGGGCAGCCTTTTGTCAAGGACCCGGACCAGAGTGTTGCCAAGCTAATGGATAGCCAGAGTGCAAAGATCGTCCAGTTTTCTCGTCTGGAGGTTGGTGAGGGAATTGAGAAGAAAGAGGAGAATTTTGCAGATGAGGTAATGGCCCAGGTGAATGGGTAATTTCTGCGATTGATCTGTTGAGATAAAAAGCCTTCCAGTTTTGGGGGGCTTTTTTTTGGCTGCCATTTCATGAATAGTTTCATAAGTTTCTTCATAGCGATTCTAGGGCCGTTGATCCTGGAATTTTGTAATAATTAATAGTTTTCGAACCCTAGGAAGATCATCATGTCAGAACAACCCATCTATCGTCGAGTGCTGCTTAAACTCAGTGGTGAGGCCCTGATGGGGGAGGGGTGCCAGGGGATTGATCCCGCCATTCTTGCGGAGATGGTGAGTGAGATCTCTGCCATTACTGCGCTGGGGGTGCAGGTGGCGATGGTGATTGGTGGGGGGAACTACTGTCGCGGAGCCTCACTGGCTGAGGTGGGGGTGGGACGGGTGACCGGAGATCAGATGGGGATGCTGGCAACGGTGATGAATGCGATTGCAATGCGGGATGCACTACAGCAGTCGGGTCTCTCTGCGCGGGTCATGTCGGCCTTCAAAATCTCAAAAGTGTGTGATGAGTATACCACTCATGATGCGATTACTGCGCTGGAGCAGGGCGAGGTAGTGCTGTTTGCAGCAGGAACCGGTAACCCCTTCTTTACCACCGATACCGCGGCCTGCCTCCGGGGAATTGAGGTAGAGGCCGATGTGGTGATGAAGGCAACCAAAGTGGATGGAATCTACAGCGCAGATCCACTGAGTGATCCTGACGCAACCAAAATCAGCCGAATTACCTATGATGAGGTGCTGGAAAAACAGCTTGGGGTGATGGATTTAACTGCAATTGTTCTCTGTAGAGCGCATAATATGCCACTCAGAGTGTTTAATATGATGCGTGCGGGTGGCCTGCGGGGGGCAGTCGTTAATGAAGAGGAAGGAACGCAGGTTGTACCGTTGTAGATCAGGTATAAAGATTCCCTCTAAAAACAGAAGAGAAAATTTTGATGATTGATGAGATCAAACAGGACGCCAAGGCGCGTATGGGTAAAAGTGTAGAGTCCCTTAAAGGAGAGCTGTCGAAGCTGCGTGCTGGGCGTGCCCACCCCAGTCTGCTCGACCAGATCAGTGTGGACTACTATGGGTCAAGAACCCCGTTGAGTCAGGTGGCCAATATCAATGCATCCGATGCGCGTACCCTGACGGTTGTGCCGTGGGAGAAGACGATGGTGCAGCCGATTGAGAAGGCGATTATGGAGTCAGATCTGGGGCTCAATCCGGCCACTGCCGGGACGATCATCCGTATCCCGTTACCGGCTCTGACCGAAGAGCGCCGCCGTGATCTGGTTAAAGTGGTCAGGCATGAGGGGGAGGCTGCCAAGGTGGCCATTCGAAATATCCGCCGTGATGCCAATAGTGACTTCAAGGAGCTGGTTAAGGAGAAAGAGGTCTCTGAGGATGAGGAGCATCGCGCAACGGAGGATGTACAGAAGCTTACTGACCGTTATGTGGCGGATGTGGATCAGCTAATTCAGGAAAAAGAGACGGATTTGATGGAGATTTAGTGCCGCTAAACTCCTCAATAATATTTTTGACTGTGCCCGAAGAAAATAGAGTGCCCCGCCACATTGCTATCGTTATGGATGGCAATGGGCGTTGGGCACAGCGCCAGCATCGGCCCCGTTTTTGGGGACACAAACGGGGGGTTGAGCGGGTTCGCTCCACGGTAGAAGGGTGTATCGATCTTGGGGTAGAGGCACTTACCCTGTTTGCCTTCAGCACGGAAAACTGGAAGAGGCCTGAAGAGGAGGTCTCTTTTCTGATGAACCTCTTCATCTCCTCACTGAGTAGAGAGGTGAAACGGCTTCATAAAAATGGGATTCGACTAAGAATTATTGGTGAGACCACTCAATTTCCAGAGAAACTGCAGCAGTCGATCGTGGACGCGGAGAGGTTGACCGAAAACAATAGCCGACTGGCGCTCAATATCGCCGCAAATTATGGTGGGCGTTGGGATATTACCAAGGCTACCCGCCACCTCTGTCAGCAGGTGGCTGAGGGGAGGCTGAAACCGGAAGAGGTGACAGAGTCCCTGTTGCAACAGCAGGTCTCCCTAGGGGAGTTGCCAGAGCCAGATCTTTTTATCCGTACTGGAGGGGAGCAGCGGGTCAGTAACTTCCTGCTCTGGCAGATGGCCTACTGTGAGTTCTATTTTACCGACCTCTACTGGCCTGAGTTTGACCGCACAGCACTGGAGGCGGCAGTGGCCTCTTTTGGGAGGCGACAGCGCCGTTTTGGTCATACGGGTGAGCAGTTGGTGGAGAGTTAATTGTGACCCTCTCCAGTTTTCAACTGCGCACACTCAGCACGGTGGTGTTGGGCCCCTTGTTGCTGTGGGCGATTGTCTCTCTACAGGGGGAGGCATTTACCCTCCTGTTGGTGCTGCTTCTACTTCCTGCCGCCTGGGAGTGGAGTCGCCTGGCTGGGCAGAAGAGACTCTGGCCACAGCTGGAATATACCGCTTTAGTGATACTGCTCTTCTACGCTTCTCGCTTGCTTCCATTGGAACCCCTCCTGCTGGCGGCACTACTCTGGTGGGGGGGAGCACTATTTTGGTTGCGTAAATTCCCTGCCCAGACCGGATGGTTATTCAATCCCGTGTTGCGTTATATCGCGGGTCTCTTTGTTTTGCTCCCGGCGTGGCGTGCGCTGGAGGTAATCCACCTGCAAGAGCAGGGGGTAGGGCTGCTCTTTTTTCTCCTGTTGCTGATCTGGAGTGCCGATATCGGGGCCTATCTGGTGGGGGTACGGATGGGAAAACATAAATTGGCACCCAATGTGAGTCCAGGCAAGAGCATTGAGGGGGTGTTGGGGGGGATGGCAGCGGCCTCTCTGGTTGGGGTTGCGGCTTTCCTGTTGCTGGATGAGGTCAAAATAATGCTTCCACTGTTTCTCCTTTCCGTATTGCTGCTGGTGATCTTCTCCGTGGTAGGGGATTTGGTGGAGAGTGCCTATAAACGTCATGTGGGGCTGAAAGATAGTGGTCAATTGATACCGGGACATGGCGGTATACTGGATCGTGTCGATAGCCTTACCGCAGCGGCTCCCCTCTACCTCGTTCTGTTACTTCTGTTTGGATGGGTCTGATGGCGATAGCACAGCAGGGAGTCACTATTCTTGGAGCAACCGGCTCTATTGGCAGGAGTACACTGGATGTGGTTGCCCGACACCCGGACCGTTTTCGGGTGGTGGCGTTGACCGCCAATCGCCAGGTAGAGCGACTGGCAGAGCAGTGTAGCCAGTTTCATCCTGACTATGCCGTGGTGGCGGATGCAGAGTATGCGCAGCAGCTAACCGACCTGCTTCATACCGCGAGTCCCGCTACGGAGGTACTTGTGGGGGTAGAGGGGTTGGAACAGGTTTCCGCCGACTCCTCCGTGCATCAGGTGATGGCCGCAATTGTCGGTGCTGCCGGGTTACGTCCCACCTTGGCTGCGGTGCGTGCCGGAAAGCGGGTGTTGTTGGCAAACAAGGAGTCTCTGGTGATGACCGGGGCACTTTTTATGCAAGAGGTCGAGGCCAGTGGTGCCGAGTTATTGCCCATTGATAGTGAGCATAATGCCATTTTTCAGTGCCTGCCACAGCAGGCCCCTCTGGGAGCGATCCCTCCCGGGGTTGAAAAGATTCTATTAACGGGCTCTGGAGGCCCTTTTCGTACCCTCCCTGTTGAGGCGCTGGCAGGGGTGACTCCAGCGGAGGCTGTGGCCCATCCTAACTGGAGTATGGGGCGAAAAATTTCGGTGGATTCTGCCACCATGATGAACAAGGGGCTGGAGTTTATCGAGGCGTGCTGGCTCTTTGGTGCAACAGCGGATCAAATTCAGGTGGTTATTCATCCCGAGAGTGTGATCCATTCAATGGTGCAGTATAGTGACGGTTCCGTGCTGGCACAGATGGGAAACCCCGATATGCGCACCCCCATTGCCCATGCCATGGGATGGCCAGAGCGGATGAATTCAGGTGTGGCAGATCTGGACCTGTATCAGTGGGCACAGCTCCGCTTTGAGCCCCCGGATTATGACCGTTACCCCTGCCTTGAGTTGGCGATTGAGGCGATGCGTCAAGGGGGAAGTGCGACCACAGTACTTAACGCAGCCAATGAGGTGGCCGTAGATGCCTTTCTGGATGGGCGGATTGGTTATATGATGATCCCTGCGATGATTGAGGCCTGTCTGAAACAGGCCACCACGACAGAGATTGTTACGATTGAACAGGTCATCTCCATTGATCAGGAGACGCGCCATGCAGCAAATGAGTGGATTAACCATGCAGAGCATCACTGAATTGTATATCACCGAATCCTATAAAGGGGGCTACTAATGGGCGGGGGAGTGACAGCAGTGATTGCCTTTATCATTGCCATTGGTCTACTGGTGACCGTCCATGAGTTTGGCCACTTCTGGGTTGCGCGCAGGGTTGGGGTGAAAGTGTTACGTTTTTCGGTCGGCTTTGGGCGCCCTCTGTGGCGACGGATGGGGAGGGATGGCACGGAATATGTTATTGCCGCACTGCCCCTGGGTGGGTATGTGAAAATGTTGGGTGAGGGGGGGGAGGAGCCGGTGACAGCCGCTGAAAAAGAGTTCTCCTTTGAGTCTAAATCCCTCGCAGCACGAGCGGCAATTGTGGCTGCTGGCCCCCTGTTTAATTTTATCTTTGCAATTTTTGCCTTTGGTCTCGTGCAGATGTGGGGGGTGAGTGGGATGAAACCCGTAGTGGGGGAGGTCGATCTCTCTTCTGTGGCCTCAACCGCAGGGTTGAGTCGTGGCGATGAGATTGTTGCGGTCAACGGAGAGCCTGTACAGATCTGGCAGCAGGCGCTAGAGCAGATTTTGGGGGGAGTCATCCTGGGTGAATCGATTCAGCTGAGTGTGGTGGACCATTCGGGGGTGCAGCAGCAGCGTGAACTGCAGAACCCTTTTGGCAAAGAGATTCCTGAGGGGATGGCCCTACTGGTAGGGCTCGGTTTTTCCATTGAGCGTCCTCTACTCCCGCCCCGTATCGGTGTGGTGAGCGCAGCGGGAGCAGCCGCTGAGGCGGGGCTGGAATCGGGAGATCTGGTGCTCACTGTCAATGGTGAGCCGGTTGAGAGCTGGAAAAGTTGGGTGGATTGGGTACAAGAGAGCCCTGAGCAGCCACTCGCACTGACCATTGAACGGGACGGTGTAATTTTTCCACTGCAGTTGACGCCAGCCAGAGTAGAGGTCAATCAGCAGGTGATCGGGCGGATCGGGGCCTCGGCAGACCTCTCTGAATACCGTCAAAGCCACTACCGGGAGATCCGTTATGGGGTTGTCGATGGGTTGGTTCGGGGGGCAGAGAAGAGCTGGGAAATGGCCTCATTGACCCTGCGTGTGATGGGGCGAATGGTGGTCGGGGCAACCTCAACCGATGGTCTGAGTGGGCCAATCAGTATCGCTCGCTATGCGGGAGCCTCAATGGAGAGTGGTGTGGTCACTTTTCTCTCTTTTCTGGGGC
>JABHIC010000091.1 GCA_018671205.1 Gammaproteobacteria bacterium | reverse complement strand
CCTGAAACAGCACTTCTGCCTTGCTGTACCCCACTTGATGCAGTCGCTGAAGATGCGCCGCTACGCTCTCGGTAATCAGCACCGCCTCCAGTGCACTCCGCTTTTGGCTGATCTCCAGGTCACTATACCCATTGGCCCGTTTGAAGGCGTGGTGCAGCGCCTCCATCCGCTCCTGTTGCTCGGCATCATCAAAACGGATCTTCTCTGAGAGCATCAGCCCTCCACCCGAAACGGTTCCCTCTGCGATTTTTTGCAACAGGGGCTGTCGATCCTCCAGAGAGAGAAACTGAAGGGTAAAGTTCATGGTCACAAAAGAGGCTCTCTCAACCACGCTGTCACGAATATCCTCGCAACGCAGCTCCAGTAGACCCTGCCTCTCCAGTTGTGACAGGTTTTTAGCACACCGCGCTACCATGGCTGCTGAACGATCCACAGCGACCAGCGGACATCCGCGCTTGATGGCAATACTACCCATCGCCAGGGTTGAGGCGCCCAACGATGCCCCCAGGTCATACCCTCGATACCCTGGTTGTAGATAACGCTCTGCCAGTATCCCCACCAGAGAGAGCACCAGACCATAGCCCGGTACAGAGCGACGGATCATGTCAGAGAAGACAGTGGCTACCCCCTCATCGAAACGAAACTCCTCTACAAGGTCAAAATCTTCTGTATAGATCTGATCCCTTTTAATCATAAAGCAGCCACTACAGAAAAATCTCAGGTTGGTGAAAGGGGCCTCTGCTGGAATCTGCACGAATGAGGTGCAAGACAATCGTATATGATTTTTTAGAGGTGCCGTAAAGTCTGGTCGTTATAGTGCGCTATTATATACCCCTACCCTAGAACAATGGAGACTCTCCCCTAATCACATGAATCATACAAAACTCTGGCAACCGCTGCTCTTCACCCTGACCATCGGCCTATCCCCGCCCCTGTTAGCCGACCATCAAGCTGTTGAGGCACTGGAAGAGTATATGGCATTTGCCCCCTATGCTGCCGGAGCCATCTCCTCAGAGCAGTTAGAGCATGAGGGGTATCGCAAATTCTTTATTGTCGATACCCGTAACCAGGGGCAGTATCAGCAGGGGCACCTTCCGGGGGCTATCAATATCGAGTGGCGGGAGATCCTCTCTCAACGTGACCAACTGCCTGCAGAGCAGCCCATTCTGCTCTACTGTGAAACCGGACTGCTCTCCTCCAAGGCTCATCTGGCACTGAATGTTGCCGGCTTTGATAATGTCAAGGTGCTGTGGGGAGGCTACATCATCTGGAGTGCACGCCAGACCTTTGAGGATACGAAACAGCCCGAAAATGTGCAGATACCACGGTAATCGATGCTATTGCACAGCTTACAGCACGCTCAAACAATCCCTGAGTGGCGCAGCAGTGCGTCAATCTGTGGTTCCCGACCACGGAATTCGATAAAAAGCTCCATCGGCTCACGTGAGCCCCCCTGTTCCAAAATGGATGATAGAAAACGTAACCCGGTATCGGCATCGAAGATCCCATTCTCCTCAAAATGGGAGAAGGCATCCGATGAGAGTACCTCTGCCCATTTATAGCTGTAGTAGCCCGCAGCATACCCCCCCGCAAAGATATGAGAGAAGCTGTGGGGAAAACGGTTGAAGGAGGGGGGATGCATCACCGAGACCTGCTCCCGTACCCTCTCCAGGGCCTGATAGACCTGCTCCCCATGACCCTTCTCTCCCTCTGGATCAAACTCCAGATGCATCCTGAAATCAAATAGCGCAAACTCCAACTGACGCACCATCGCCATCCCAGCCTGGAAGTTACGTGACGCAAGGAGCTGTTCAAATTTCTCCTTTGGCAGGGGCTCAGCGGTTTTATAGTGACCCGAGAAGAGCGGCAGTGCCCCCTCCTGCCAACACCAGTTCTCCATAAACTGGCTCGGTAGCTCGACCGCATCCCACGGTACCCCTCCAATCCCTGCTACACTGGGAAAATCAATCTGGGTCATCAGATGGTGCAGTCCATGACCAAATTCATG
>JABHIC010000090.1 GCA_018671205.1 Gammaproteobacteria bacterium | reverse complement strand
ACCCCAGAAGGCTCATCATCCGAGGCACTCCCCATGAAGAGTGTAACCTGCAAAGATCGGTATTAAGGAGAATGCACAGAGAGAGCCAACGCACGAGTCAACCTGACTTCAACCAGCATCCATTCACTGATGAACCCTTACAGTGGGTAATGATCGACATCGACAAGATACCCACACCAGAGAACATCAATGTTGTTGAGTCTCCCCTAGAAGCCGCTCAATATGCTATCAGTCAGCTACCAGTAGAGTTCCATCAAGCCTCCTGTCACTGGCAGCTATCATCATCAGCAGGGGTCAAAGATAGCTCTACCCTCTCTATCCATCTCTGGTTCTGGCTGGACAATCCTATCACCTCTTTTGATCTCAGAGAGTGGTCAAAAAGAGTCAACCTCTCAACAGCTCAGAAGATCATCGATCCCGCTCTATACAATCCAGTACAACCCCACTATACCTCTGCACCACTTTTCACAGGAGAACTTGAAGATCCTCTCAGCCAGAGATCAGGGTTGATTCGAGGAGAGATGGACAGCCTCTCTCTGGCGTTAGACATTGAGATTCCTGAAGAGCTTCAACCTGAGATAGCCAGAGCTTACACAGGAGAGACATCACACACCTTCAGCAGTAGCACACATGGCTTTGAGAACATCCTCGATGAGATGGGGGATCATCAGGGAGGAGATGGTTTTTACAACCCACTACTACGCTCTACCGCATCCTTCGTTGCTACCAAAGGGATAGAGGAGACCGAGACACAGAGAGAGGGGCTAAAGGCATACCTGAGAGAGCGCATTGATGGTACTGAACAGTCCCCAGCAAGAGACCGCTCATCGATTGACCAATACCGATCTGACCAGTTCATGGACAGCATGATTAACGGAGCTATTGAGAAATTTGGAGAGAGTAAGCCTCCAACACCTCCCTACTTTGATACTGCCCCAATACCGATTGAAGAGGCTGAAGAGAAGCTACAAGAAGCCATCTACAAATTTACAGAGGCAACATTCTTCTACTGGCAAGAGAAACGGAGGGAAAATAGACTTGACCCTTCGACTTGGTGCATAACACCAGCTCCGACATTAGCCATCCGAGCAGCAGCAGGAATTGGAAAGACTACGCAGATCATCAGTAAGAGTATTCGCTCTGGTGCTTTTGGTGAAGGTGATATTGAGTTTTACGTTCCTTCCCACACTCTTTCAGAGGAGCTTGAAGAGAAACTGAGAGAAGAGCTGGACATTGATCTCAGTGATATAGGTGCAGAGGATTACACCAGAGTCAGAATTATCAAAGGGAGAGATCAAGCAGATCAGGATGGTGTAGTGTTGTGCTTGAAATCTACAGAGGCTACACAGATAGCCCAACTAGGTTTGAGTGTACGAAAGAGCCTGTGTGATGATGGTGAACAGCGGTGCGAATTCTATAGCGAGTGCGGTTATCAAGCTCAGTTCCACCCTAGCCCTAAACCAGAAGAGGATGGCATTGAGTGGGTGGACTTCAATCCTGCTGTACGAGTACTAGCTCACAACCATCTCTTCCTGCACACAAGAGATACGCTACCTGAGCCTAGAATGATCGTGGTGGACGAGAGCTTCTACCAGAGGGGAATTGAGAAAATCATATTACCTATCAGTGAGTTAATATCAATTAGATCAGAGATTACCAATGCCATATTCAATGCGCTCTATGATGGATATCCACTACTGCTGAAGCTCAGAGAGAGAGGTATCACACCCACTCAACTCTACGACAAGGCAAACGAGATTCAAGAGAGAGAACAGCTAGTCACAGTCAACCCATCTATGCCCCATGCTCAACAAGTACAGAGGCTATCTGAGGCAGGGAGACCATCAAGGGTGACGCATCTGCTCAAGGCGTTAGGGGATGAGTTAGCAATCACAGATAGAGACCAGAGCCACTGTGTACAGTTCAATGAGAACCACTTATTCGGTGCACGTGGGATACAGCCAGCAGTGATAATCAATCAGCGTAAAGAGCTGACCATACCCAGCCATATACCAATGATATTCATCGATGCCGACCTCAACCCAAACATCCTGCATCAATTCAAACCCCATACACCAGTAGTGAAGATTCCTGTTGAGAGACAAGCAGAGGTGATCCAGTTTAGCGACCTTACCTTCAGCAAGAATGCACTGGTCAACAATGAAGAACAGGTATTGCTGGAGCAGACCAAAGAATTCATCAACAACGTCTCCGCTACCGGACAGACACTGGTGGTCTCATCCTTGGCAGTTCGAAGAGCAATCACAGGGGAACAGAGAGGGCAACATCCCAGAGTTGGAGAGTACAACGGGGTCAGCATGGTTCATTTTGGGATGCTAAGGGGGCTAGATGCCTTCAAGGAGTACGATAACGTAATCATCGTAGGTAGAGAGCAGCCTCCAGTAGAGTCCTTAGAGGAGCTTACAGGTGGTCTCTGGTGGGACGATAGCGCCCCTATTAACTTTCAGTCAGCCAATGAGAGTGGAGGCATTAGTCTAATCAACGAAAAACGTGGCTACAGAATGAGGGATGGAAGCTCAGAATCTGTACAGACCCAAGTTCACCCAGATCATCGAGCACAACAAATATTGGAGCAGATCAGAGAATCAGAAAGTACTCAGGCCATAGACAGACTAAGACTGGTAAGACCCAATGAGAGAGAAAGCAACAGGAGGGTATTTGTTCTCTCCAACGTACCTCTTGATATTACTGTGGATCACCTTGTTGGGTGGAAAGAGTACCAACGGATACTGGAGATATGGAAGATATGTGATGGAGTGATGCCAACCAAGCCGGAACATTTGCTGCTAGCTGCCCCCGATCTGGTGGGTAGTCTTGGAAGCGCTAAACGATACGCAAGAGATATTAAAAAGATCATGTTTCTAATTAGTTATTTTGTTAGAGATATGGGTATATTCAAAGTAAGGTATCGCCCAGCAAATAGCAACGGGAGAATGTCAGTAGCCTATGTCTCATCTGGTCGAATAGACCCTAAAAGGGTGCTTGAGAGGGTGATTGGAGAAGAGGTGGAGACAGAGGAAGGCAGAGATCAATCAGAAGAGTAGAGAGGGGGGGGGCTCTGAGCGTGTAATCAGGACACTACTTAAAATAGGGGTAGAAAAAACTCTTCAGCTACTCAATGGCCACGTCTATACTTGACGAGAAAGTTTTTCAGGGTCTCAAAAATCACCCAAAAAACATGAGAGCCTGCTATACAGTATGCACCCACCCCCTATGGCCCCCTATGTGCCAGCCTGAAGGCATAAGATCTGAGGTCTGACCTCCACCCCCAAACCACTGATCAAGTAAGATCAGATTCGTCTTTGGTCGTAGACATCCCCATGAGGTATAATCACACTGCAACTGGTCATTAGGAGTCTGAAGCTAGGACTTGTCCAGTTCCTGTCCAACCGAGATGGACAAAACCAACCAAAGTGAAGATAACAACCTTTCAATATCAATATGTTACTCACCATCTACGATATGTGTAAAGCGGTGGATCGTGGCATGGAGATGGGGGGAGTGCGGCTACTGGAGAAGCGTGGGGGAAAATCTGGGCACTGGAAAAGAGATTGATTCATAAAAGGTTATCCAAACAAGAGAGCTACTCCTAGTCTCCCGACATGTTTTCACCCCTTAACCCTAACATTGAACTATAACCTCAATACTCCTCCCGTATACGCATAAAACTGGGAAACCTGGGCAGCCCCCGGCGGGTTGTTCCGGTATATTTAAAAGTGACGAGTGCCCCTCTCTGCGGTGGGTTCTGCCGCTCTTCTTCACTGAATCCGCTACCAATGCGGAAGCGCACCCCCTCTCTACTCTCCACCAGCAGCGCCCCCATTCGCCCCTTATTCTTCCCTTTTCCGGGCAAAATTTCCACCACGGTAGCCTCCGCATCCCGCCAGGATTTCAGCTTCAACAGATCATTACTTCTCCCACCATGATAGAGAGAGTCGGCATAATGAAGCATCAGCCCCTCTCCCCCCTGAGTGGTCACCTCATCTAGCCACTGCATCAAGGCCGCCTCACTCTCTACACGACGCTGTTCCACCAACTGAAGCCAGGGCGGCGCGGCCTGCTGAACCCACTGCTCCATCTGTTGAATACGTTGGGTGAAAGTACCTTCCGCCTCCGGCAGTTCAAATACCTTATAGCGTACCGCCCTCCACTCTCGCTCGACAGGGTTCTGCTTGCGCACGACGCCAGAGAGCCGCTCAAAAGTACCTCGCCCCATCCATAGCTCCCCATCCAGCGGCTGTGGTGGGAAATCCTGAGTAAACCAGACCGGCGCATAAATTGGTCGGCCACTACGAAAGTGCAGCGCTTTCCCGTCCCAAATGGCCCGTACCCCATCCAGCTTCTCACTCACCCACCAGTTAGATAAGTCAATAGAAGAGCGGTAGACCTTGGCCAGTAGTGGCACCGGCCCTGGGTCTGTTTCAGCAGAGGCCCCTGCACTACTGATGAGCCATAACCACACAGCCCCCACCAAGCACCAATTTACCTTCCCAATCCTATTGAAAAACATTGCAGGTCTCCAGCCATCTCCGTATAATTCGCGGCTCTTTTGTGAATATCGGTTGAAAAACCAAGGATACAACCCGAATGCCAAGTATACGAGTTAGAGAAAACGAAAATTTTGACTACGCACTGCGCCGCTTCAAGCGTGCGGTTGAGAAGGCCGGCACCGTTGCCGAGGCTCGTGAGCGCGAGTTCTACGAGAAGCCCACACAGGTTCGTAAACGCAAGGCAGCCGCAGCTGTAAAGCGCACTCAGAAGCGTGTCTCTCGCGAGCGCAGCACCATGCGTCGTAACCGTGGTCTCCTCTCCCGCTAAATAGCAGACAGATATCGAGAGACCATGTCTACCCTCGAACAGATCAACAGCAGCGTCAAAGAGGCGATGCGTGCCAAAGATAAAGAGCGCCTCAAGCTCTTGCGAATGGTCACAGCTGCGGTTAAACAGATCGAGGTAGATGAGCGTATCGAGGTAGATGAGCCACGGATGCTCACAATCCTGGATAAGATGGTCAAACAGCGCAGGGACTCGATCACCCAGTTTGAGTCTGCCGGGCGTGATGATCTGGCGACCATCGAGATCGCCGAAGTAGCTATCATCCAGGAGTTCATGCCAGAACCGCTCTCCGATAGTGAGATTGAGGAGATGATTCAACAGGCCATCACCGAGACGGGCGCCACCTCCATGAAGGAGATGGGCAAGGTAATGGCCATCATCAAACCCAAGGCACAGGGGCGTGCCGATATGGGGCAATTGAGCGGTAAGATCAAGGCACAACTAAGCTAGAAGCCACGCCATAGAGGCTCCCGACTCCTTTAAGTAATCGCCTCAACCCTGAAAACCCAGATTTTGGCTATGCTATCCTCCACCTATGGCTGGTCGCATCCCCTCTACCTTTATTGATGAACTGCTCTCACGCATCGACATTATCGATGTGATTGATACCCGCGTCCCACTCACCAAGAAGGGACGTGAATTTCAGGCCTGCTGCCCCTTCCATCACGAGAAGACCCCCTCTTTCACCGTCAGCCCAGTCAAGCAGTTCTACCACTGCTTCGGTTGCGGTGCCCATGGTACTGCCATCGGCTTCCTGATGGAGTATGAGAATATGCCGTTTCCTGAGGCGGTAGAGGATCTTGCCGCTAAAGCAGGAATCGAGGTACCCCATGAAGAGGAGAGCGAAAAACCTCGTGAAAATCTCGCCCCCCTATTCCACCTGATGACACAGGCGGGCGAGTGGTATCAGCAGCAACTTAAATCCCACCCTCAGGCGCATAGTGCCGTTGACTACCTGAAAGAGCGAGGCCTAAGCGGGGAGATTGCCGCCCGCTATCAACTCGGTTTTGCGCCCGAGGGGTGGAGCCATCTACACGAGAAGATAGGACAAGATGAGCAGACCACCGCCCAACTCACCCGCACTGGAATGTTGATTCAGAAAGATCATGGAGGGCACTATGATCGTTTTCGCAACCGTATCATCTTCCCTATCCATGATAGCCGGGGGCGCATCATCGGCTTTGGAGGGCGCGTTCTTGGCGACGAAAAACCCAAATATCTCAACTCTCCCGAGAGCCCTCTATTTCACAAAGGAAAAGAGCTCTATGGTCTCTATCAGGCACGGAAAAGCAGCCGCACACTGACACAAATCCTGGTAGTTGAGGGATATATGGATGTCGTGGCCCTCGCCCAATATGGCATCCGCTACTGCGTAGCCACGCTAGGCACAGCAACCACCAGCGACCACCTTTACCAACTCTTCCGCTCAGTCAACCGGGTGATCTTCTGTTTCGATGGAGATCGTGCCGGACGAGATGCCGCACGAAAAGCGATGGATACGGCAATCCCATTGATGCGTGATGGGCGAGAGATCCTCTTTATGTTTCTACCGGATGGGGAGGACCCCGACAGTCTGGTACGCAAGGAGGGCACCCAACATTTCGAACAACGGGTTACACAGGCCACTCCGCTATCCCACTATTTTTTCACCCAGCTACAGGAGCAGACTGACCCCCATACCATTGATGGGCGGGCAAAGCTGGTGGCTCTCGCCCGCCCCAAACTCTCCAGACTGCCTGCGGGTATGTTTCGGGAAATGATGTTCAAGCAGCTCTCTACCCTGGTTGAGATTGAGGCGGATACCATCTCCAGCCACCTACTGGAGCCGACAGAACAACAGCCCCCCTTTCCGCGCACAGCACAACCAAAACCACAACAAGCTTCTCGCAACACCTCCCCATCCCCCGTGCGCATCGCCCTCTCCACACTGCTGCACCACCCTCAACTCATCCGGTTGATAACCGAGACCACCTACCTCAAGCAGATCGATACCCCCGGAGTTACTCTGTTAAATGAGGTTATCGAAACCCTGCATCAATCCCCCAACCTTAGCACCGCAGCACTGCTTGAACGGTGGCGTGGGAGAGAGGATGAGTCCCTGCTACACAAGGTCGCACGGTGGACCCCGGATATTCCTGAAGAGGGTATTGAAAAAGAGTTTACGGGTGCCATGCAGAAACTAAAGTCGCTCCATCAGGAGCAACAGACCGACCAACTACTCAGACAATCTTCTCAGAGAGCCCTCTCTGCGGACGAAAAGAGACAACTCCAACAACTGCTCTCAAGTTCGTAAATTTCACGTGACTTCACCCACCTGACAGTGTATAATGTGCGGTCATTTTCGTACCGATCAACCTCATCAGCGTGGTTTACGTATCTATGCCTCACCCCATTAAAGCCGAAGAAAACGAAATCAAGAACTTGATTGCCAAGGGAAAAGAGCAGGGATACCTGACCTATGGCGAGATCAATGACCTGCTTCCAAACGAGATCACCGATACCGATGAGATTGAGAATGTTATCGGTGTAATCAACTCAATGGGCATCAAGGTACTTGAAAAAGCCCCCGATGCCGAAAACATGCTAATCACCGGTGAGACCGGTAGCAGCAATGATGACACAGACGAGGAGGCCGCCGCAGAGGCCGCCTCTGTACTACTCTCCGCAGAGGGAGAGGCCGGACGCACCACCGACCCTGTCCGCATGTATATGCGCGAAATGGGGTCTGTCGAGCTACTCACTCGTGAGGGTGAAATTGCTATCGCCAAACGAATTGAGGGGGGAATGCGGCAGATGATGAACGCCCTGGCCCTCTACCCCAGCACAATTGATGAGCTACTCAAAGAGTTTGACAAGATCAACAAAGGCGACCAGGAGCTGAATTCAGTTATCACCGGGCTCTGCGACTTTTGCCCGGAGCCACCAACCAGTAGCGCGGTAGATAAAAGCAAGGCCGCAGAATCCAGCGACACCAAAACAGAGGAGGAGGGATTTACCGGGCCTCCACCAGAGATGATGAGTGGACGCCTGCAACAGATTGCAGACCTCTCCAAACAGCTGGAACAAGCCGAAAAACAGCACGGTAAAGAGCACGAAAACTGTGATCAGTTACGCCGGGATATTGCCGATCAGTTTATGCAGTGCAAACTGGTCCCCAAACTACTTGATCGACTGGTCATCGATATCCGCAGCGCGATGACTCGGGTACGCGAAAACGAGCGCATCGTCATGAATATCGCAGTCGACCGTGCCGGTATGCCGCGCAGAGACTTCATCACCTCTTTCCCAAAAAATGAGACCAATCTGGAGTGGGTTGATCGACAGATTGCCGCCAAAAAGAAATTCTCCGCGCCACTAAAACGCTACTCTCGTGACGTTGTACGGGCACAGAAAAAACTGCTCAACCTTGAAGATGAGTGCGAAATGTCTATCAATCGCCTGAAAGAGATCAATCGCATGATGTCTATCGGTGAAGGCAAGGCTCGCCGAGCGAAAAAAGAGATGATTGAGGCCAACCTGCGGCTGGTCATCTCCATCGCCAAAAAATATACCAACCGTGGACTACAGTTTCTCGACCTGATCCAGGAGGGTAATATCGGCCTGATGAAAGCCGTCGACAAGTTCGAGTATCGTCGTGGATTCAAATTCTCAACCTATGCCACCTGGTGGATTCGTCAGGCCATCACCCGCTCTATTGCCGACCAGGCACGAACAATCCGCATACCGGTTCACATGATTGAGACCATCAACAAACTGAACCGTATCCAGCGTCAGCTACTACAGGAGATGGGCCGGGAACCAACCCCGGAAGAGCTGGCAGAGAAGATGGATATCCCCGAGGATAAGATTCGCAAGGTTCTGAAAATTGCCAAAGAACCAATCTCAACCGAGACCCCGATTGGTGATGACGAAGACTCCAATCTCGGTGACTTTATTGAAGATACCAACGTAGTTCAGCCTGATCAGTCCGCAACCACCATTGGCCTCTCCGAGGATGTACAGGATGTTCTAGCCGGCCTCACACCACGCGAGGCAAAAGTTCTAAGAATGCGTTTTGGCATCGACATGAACACAGACCATACACTGGAAGAGGTTGGCAAACAGTTTGATGTCACCCGTGAGCGTATTCGTCAAATTGAGGCCAAGGCACTACGCAAGCTACGTCATCCATCTCGCTCGGATAAGCTGGAGAGCTACCTGGATGCCGGCTAAAAACAGATCAACAACACTTTCGGGCCTATAGCTCAGCTGGTTAGAGCAGGGGACTCATAATCCCTTGGTCCTAGGTTCAAGTCCTAGTAGGCCCACCAACTATATCAAGGGGTCACCGTTAATTCGGTAACCCTTTTTCTTTGGGCATAGTTCTACGGTCGCCTTCACGGTCGCTTACGTTCTTCGCCTCTCCATCAAAACCGCGTCAAGCAGAGGATGGAATCAGAGAAATAGGGGGATCAAAATTCGGCGCTGAAGGGGGGTTAATTTTCAATGCTGATTGACACAATGGAGAAGCTATCAGACCCGGTATGAGGCACAGCAGGACGTATTGGACTACATTGCTATGTGGTACAACAGTGACCGCCTGCACTCTTAACCTGGGATATATGAGCCCCAATGATTTTGAACAACAGAAACTAGAATTGAAGAAAATGGCTTAATTGGGTGTCCAGTTTTAGTTGACCACGTCAGGGCAAACTGGACTGATGGGGTT
>JABHIC010000007.1 GCA_018671205.1 Gammaproteobacteria bacterium | reverse complement strand
GAGCGCTGGGGGAGCAGTTTGATACGGTTCATCACTGGATACAGCAGCTACAGGCCGGTGAAAAAACCCCTCAAGGCAAGGGGTACCGTATTGAGTACCAGACCATCAATCACCGCCAGATTGGTCACAACACTATTCCCCTGAGCGTCTCTTTCGAGACCCTGGATGACCTGTTGGCAACCATCGATAAACAGCGGGAGGCGGCTCTGTTTCAGGAGCTCTCCAGACAGTTACTGGAACCCTTTCCGCAACTGCGCGCCTGGATCATTCACCACCCCCACAAAGTACTCCAGTTTGCAACCCACTGGCCGCAGCTGATCACCGTAATCCAGTGGATGGTCCAGTACCCCCGCCCAGCAATCTATCTGCGACAGATCGATCTGCCGGGGATCGATACCAAACTGATTGAACGGCACAAGAAGGTACTGATTGAACTGCTCGACAAAATTCTGCCTCAACCACAGATCGACACCACCAGCCACGGTGTAAGCAGGTTTGAGCAACGCTACGGCTTTCTGGAAAAACCCACGCTGATCCGCTTTCGCATTCTCGATCCAGCACTCACCGTCCAGGGGCTCTCCGACCTTACTCTGCCCATTGAGCAATTTTCCCAGCTCGATCTTCCTCTCCGGCAGCTCTTTATCACCGAGAACGAGGTGAACGGGCTCGCCTTCCCACAACACCCAAAGAGCCTGGTGATCTTTGGCTTGGGATACGGCCTGCAGCGTCTACACTCTATTCCACACCTTCAACCGTTGGAGGTCCACTACTGGGGGGATATCGACACGCACGGCTTTGCCATGCTGGATCAGCTTCGACACTACCTTCCACAGAGCCGATCAATGCTAATGGATCGGCAGACCCTGTTAGACCATCGCCCACAGTGGGGAGAGGAGCAGAGATCCACCCGGCGTGAACTGCCCCTGCTCAACACCGAGGAGCAGGCGCTTTATCAGGGCTTGCTGACTGCTGAATGGGCCCCAAATTTAAGGCTCGAACAGGAGCGCATCCGCTTCTCTGCACTACATACTTATCTGCAGCAAACGGTACAGTGAGCGGATTAATCCCGGAATCCGGGAAAAAAGATGGGAAGGCGGCGTGTAATAGGTGAGAATCAAACCTAGAACCCCCGGTTGCAGGGGGAAGGTTGCTGAAAAGATAGATAGGGTTCGTTACGGTTGAGGAGTGAGACAATGAAAATAGTAGTAAAGCTGGTGGTATGGGTTGTCGGGATTGTGGTCGTTGCGGTTGCTGGGCTCTCGATCTGGGCGAATCTATTTTTTGATGCGGAGGCCGTAAAGGGGCAGTTGACGACAGCGGTTGAGGCGGAGACGGGGCACCGGTTGACCATTAACGAACCACTCGCACTATCTGTTTTCCCCCGCCTGGGGGTTGAAACCGGAGGGGTGACACTCCATGCCCAAGAGGCGGGGTCAGCGCCTTTAGCAGAGGTGCGACACCTGTCGGTAAAGGTGGCTCTGCTCCCCCTGCTATTAAGTAATCTGGAGGCCGACCAGATTGTGGTCGATGGGTTGCAACTCAACCTGAGGCGTGATCAGCAGGGGCATGGCAACTGGGAATCCCTGTTGCCATCCCATACGGGAGCCAAGAGAGCCCCTTCTACATCAGGGAAAGTTGCCCTGGGTACCATTTCAATGGGTGGCATTGATATTCGTGACGCAGGGATAACGTGGGAGGATCTGACAACTGCGAGCCATACCGTGGTCAGTCAGCTCAATCTCAAGAGTGGCCCAATTCGTTGGGGAGAAGCGGTCTCATTAGCGGGGGGGCTGGCCTATCAACAGAACCAGGATGAGTTAAGCGGAACCCTGCAGTTCAGTGGAGCACTACTACTGACGGATCAGCTGGAGACAATCACTCTACAGTCGCTCTCCATTCAAGCGGAGAGTGCGGGCCAGTCGATGCCCAATGGAAGGCCTCTGACGGCTTCTCTGGAGGGACGTGTGGTGGTTAAAGAGAAGGGGAAGAGCGTTACCCTGGATGAGCTCACCATCCAGCTTGATCAGACTACCCTGCGCGGTCAGCTCTCTCTTCAGCACGCTAAACCAGAGCAGATTCGATTTAATCTACAGGGAGACCAGCTTGATCTGGATCGCTATCTGCCAGAGGGTCAGGGAGCGGTCGAACCTGTTGCCGGCTCCGCAGCGGGTGTGGTGCAGTTACCGGTGGAGCTGCTGCGTCAGCTTGATGTGGAGGGGGGGATTCACCTTGATAGCCTCAAAATGTCCGGGGCTGAGGCGACAGCAGTCGATTTCCAGCTCTCCATAAAAGAGGGGCAGGTGAGTGTAGGGCCGCTCTCTGCACAGCTCTATGGGGGCACTTATCAAGGCACAGTGGGGATCGATGTAAATGTTGAGCCGGTGCAGGTTGCACTACAGGAGTCACTCACCAGGGTTGACCTGGGACGCCTGCTCAAGGAGAGGAGTGATGTAGAGGCGATGCGAGGGCTACTCTCTGCCGAGGGAGACTTCAGAGTGGTAGGGATCACCACAGCAGAGATGATGGATAGCGTAGATGGTAATGCCCGGGTTGAGGTCACCGAGGGTGCGATTCAGGGAGTTAACCTCCGCCGTCTGATTCGCCAGGCACAAGCACTGCTGGAGCGGAAACCACTCCCCACAGGCAGTGAGCCTAATGAGACCCGGTTTGAGGATCTGAAGGCAACGGTACACGCCAGAGATGGACGACTGACCAGTGATAATTTAGTAATGCGTACCTCCTTGATGGAGATCCGTGGGGCGGGGTGGGTTGAGCTGAAGAGTGGCCAGATGGAGTATCGGCTCAATGCAACGGTGGCCGAGAGTTTGACCGCTGGAGCAGGAGAGGGGCTGGAGCGGTTGTCAGGAAAATCGATACCGATTCTTCTACATGGCACACTGGACAACCCTAAGGTCAAGGTAGATCTGGAAGATCTGCTCAAAGATTCGCTACAGAAGAAACTGAAGAAAAAGTTGGGAAATCTGTTGGGAGGAGGAGAGTCTCAATCAGAGGGAGGTAACTCTGAGGAGAAGATGAGACAGGGGTTTGGGAATCTACTTAATAAATTATTCTAGTCATCAATAATACCCACCCGATAGGCATATGCGACCAACTCTACGCCGTTCTGTAGCTCCAGCTTGTGCATGATATTCTGACGATGTTTTTCAACGGTTCGTGGACTGACAAACAGCTTCTCGGCAATACCACTGTTCGTCAGTCCACCAGCGAGTGCCCGTAGAATATCTTTCTCCCGGACGGTGAGTAGTCTGGAGGAGAGCTGCTTCATCGCCTCCTCAATAGACTCCCCCCGCGCCAGCTCCTCAGCAAAAATGGAGGGGCTGACAAAGGTCTCTCCGGCGACAATAGTACGGATGGCATCCACAATTTCTGCCGGAGGGGTATCTTTGGTGATGAACCCCTCTGCTCCCGCTTGCAACATTTCGGTCGCACGATATTTGTCAGAGATACTGCTAAGCCCGGCAATTTTGAGGGTCGGATACTGTTTTTGTATGCGGAGGGTGGTCTCTACCCCATCCATATCCGGCATCCGAATGTCGAGAATGACTACATCGGGCTGACAGGGTTCAATCTGCGCCAGTGCATCCCGTCCACTCTCTGCGGTACCGACGATCTCTATCTCATCCGATTTGGAGAGGAAGGTACGGAGTGCCTCACGAATCAGCGGTTGGTCATCGACCAGTAAAACGCGAATACGGTTCATGAAGTGCCGATCTTCCTGATTTCGATATCACACTGTTCAAGCAGGACCTCGATCTCTCCCCTCTGCTGTTGGTGCGCCTGTTGCTCAATCTGCGCCATGATCTCTCCCAGTGATTTGTGCCCCAGCATCATTGCATTCCCCTTGAGGGTATGTGTACTCTGAGCGATTTTGGCCCATGCCTCATTTTCTAGCGCCCTGCGCAGGTCCGCCAGCTTGCTGAGGCTATCGTCCAGAAACAGTGCTGTCAATGTATCATCGGTATCTTTCGTATATTGAGGCTGTTGTATTGGCACCGGTTTTAGCGGCTGCGGCAAGATATTCTGAAGCGTCTCATAGAGTTGTATTTTTGTGATCGGTTTGGGGAGCCAGTGGGTGCAACCCGCATCAAAAGCCTTTTGACGGGTCTCTTCCAGCACATCGGCAGTCATAGCAACCACCGGAACCGGAGGGAGATGGTGCTCCTGTTCCAGGCTACGAATCTGACGGGTTGCCTCAATCCCGTTCAATACAGGCATTCGAATATCCATCAGAATAAGGTTGACCTGCTCTTGCTGGTAAGCAATGACTGCTTCAGCACCATTCTCTACTGAACGTAGCTGGTAGTGGCTCTCCCTGAGAAAGCGATTAATCAGCAGCCGATTAACCTTTGAGTCATCCGCCAGCAAGATGGTCTGTTTCTGCTGTTCCGCAGAGCCTGTCGGTAGCGCGAGGAGAGGAGCCACTGTTGTCTCTGCAGGGGCAACCTTGAGTGGCAAAAGAATAAAGAAGTCACTCCCCTCTCCCTCACTGCTCTGTAACCAGATTTCGCCTCTCATCTGCTCTACCAGAGATTTGGTAATGGATAGCCCCAGGCCGGTACCTGGGGGGCTATTCTCCCCCTCATCATGCAGCCGACTGAAGGCATCGAAGAGCTGAGGTTGGAGGTTGGCTGGAATACCACGACCCGTGTCACTGACCCGAATACGGAGGGTAATCTCCAGATCTCCCTGAATCTCCAGTGAAATAATCAGAGCGATTTTTCCCTCCTCGGTATATTTGATTGCGTTACTGAGCAGGTTGAGAAGAATCTGCCGAAGGACTCTGGGGTCACCAATGAGTCGCTTGGGAATAGAGGGGTGAAGCATGCTCTTGAACGCAAGCCCCTTCTGGTCAGCATCAAGAACCACGATAGAGTGGATCTGTTCAATAATGCGGGGAAGAGAGAAGGGGGTTGCCTGGATCGTATATTGTTCAGCCTCAATTTTTGAAAAATCAAGGATATTACTGAGCAGCCCTGAGAGGTGGTGGCTGGAGCTATTGAGCGAGTCAACATAACGCTGCTGCTCAGGGTCGAGCGGGGTTTCGGTAAGCAGTTCAGAGAGTCCGACAATCCCATTCAGGGGAGTGCGAATCTCATGGCTCATACGTGCCAGAAATTCACTTTTACTCTGGTTGGCCTCCTCCGCCTCTCTCTGACTCTTCTTCAGCGCTGCGGTACGGTAGTAGACATGGTGCTCAAGGTTGTCCTGATACTCCTCAAGCTCTTGCGTATGGTTGCCGATGGTCAGCAACATCTTTCTGATCGCATCGGAGAGCGCCTGAATTTCGTTGATCCTGACCTGCTTCGGTAGCTGCTCAACCACCTCTAACAGGGGCTCACCATGAGCGATCTGTTGGGTCACACGCGTCAGCTGAAGCAGTGGGAGAATCAGAGGAAGAGAGACAAAAAAGGCGAGGAGAAGGGCAAAAACAGTCGCCAGACTTCCTGTCTGAATGAGAATGGTGCGTAGATGGGTGACTGTAGTGAGGGCAACATCTTCGGTTTTCAGTAGGGCCATACTGAGGTTGAGCCCCTCCAGTGGTTGCCACGCGACCAGTATGGGTTGGCAGGCGGTATCAATACTCCAGCCACTCCCCCGTTCTCCACGCAGTGCTCGAATCATCGGGAGCTGATCAGAAATTTCGGTGCGGTGTCTGAGACACTCGTCCGTAGCTTCTGGGACATCCCAGTCGAGATGGAGCAGAGAGATGCCACTTTGCCCCTGCGTGGCCAGTAGTAATGCACTGTTCTGACTGGATTGGTGGTGCTCACGGATCGAGAGGATATCCCTGAGGCGGGAGGTATCCACCTCTACCGCCACCATCCCGATGGTCTGATCCTGATGATGGACAGGGGCAGTAATAAAGGTGGCAAAACGGTCATAGGGTTCATAGTAACCGTGGTGGGGAGTCGAAATAGATTGTGTGCGAACGACCTCCTGAAAACTGTTCGCCAAAACGGAGTCGATAAAAAAATCATCCTGAAGGTCTACATCAATCAGCTCCGGTTGGAGCAGATCCGCAATGAACTTTCCCTCGTTGGTAATGAGAATCAGGTTTTTCAGACCCCACTGCTGAATCAGGGCGGGCAGACTCGGATTGTTATAGATCAAACTCTTTTTGTGTTTGTGCGGTTTGTTGAGCTGCAGGAACTCAGAGATTAGCTGTGCGGATTGAGAAAGGTTGCGGAGGTGGTTACGACGTTCGGAAAAAAAGTCATTGATCTGATGTTTTCGGATATCACTGACGTAGCTGAGGTCACGTAAAATCTCTTCTGTGATGGCCACTTTTGCCAGATGGAGAGCAACCCCACCCATGATCAACAGAGGTACCAGAGCAATGATCATAAACCACCCAATCTGCTGGGTGATGAGATTATTGAGGCGGTTGATTTTCATGATCCTCCATTGTACAGGAGACCACTACCCCATGCTGCTAGGAGCCTGTCCGAGACTACGGATAAGGGTTCTATGGCATTGTTCCAGGGTACCTCTATTGTTGAGTTCAGCTCAAATATATTCAGGTATTTACAGTAGCTGCTCAAGCGCTTATTCTACAGACTACATCTTTATCCATCACCTGAGATCAAATTCTGTATTAAAGTCTACCACCATGCCTCCGACCACAACCCGCCCCCTTCAGCCATCTACCCTGCTCACTACCCTCAACCGTTGGCTGGGTCGCGACAAGAGAACCACTACGCCACTGGAGCCCCAAGCTGCAGAGATCGCCTCACTACAGGGGATGCATATCCTTCTGGTTGAGGACGACCGGGCCAGCCAACTGATGGCTCGGGAGGTGCTGAAGAACGTGGGGATTGAGGTAACGGTCGCCAACAATGGTCAGGAAGCGATTGATCTCACGACAGAGAACCACTTTGATCTCATCCTAATGGATATCCAGATCCCCCGGATAGATGGATATGAGACAACCCGACAGATCCGTAAACATTTTCTTGCCACGGAGCTGCCCATTCTCGCAATGAGCGCCAATATACTGCCAGAAGATGAGAAACGGGCAGAGGATGCCGGGATGAATGGGTACATCCCCAAACCCATCCATATCAATGCGCTCTACCAGGAAATCTCTGCATGGAAAAGGCAAGCCCCCATTGAGACAACCAATAAACCAGCTACGGAGAAGAAGGTAGAGCCCCTCTCATCCGACTGGCCAGAGAGCCTGCCAGGGCTGGAGGTAAGTGAGGGGGTTCATCGAATCATGGGTAATCAAGCGTTCTACCTGAAAATTCTTGACCACTTCAACCATGATAACCAGAATTTTATACAGACCCTCATCGACACCCTGAACAAGGATGATCTCCCTGCCCTTAAACAACAGATTCACACTCTGAAAGGGTCGGCTGCTAACATCTCGGCCAATGCACTGGCGGCTGAGGCACTACAGTTAGAGCAGCAGATCAGCGCGAGCAGCGAGATGGACAAGAGTACCCTGAGAGCGGCCATGCGTGCCATTGAGGCGCGCCTAGACGAGGTACAACGGGCTATCCAGCAACTCAAATCACTCGACCATGCCGCTCATGGTTCGAGCCCCCAGACCATTCTCCCGGACCATGAACTACAGGGTGCCATCGAAAAGCTGAATCAACTGCTCCAAACTTTTGATATGAGTGCCCAAACACACTACCAGCAGATTCAACACGCCCTTGAGCAGCGGCTGAATCCGGCTACGGTGACCCTACTCTCCTATGATATCGAGAAGCTGGACTTTAGTTCGGCACAACAGCGGCTGGCGACCATCAAGGCTCAACTCATGGCACCGGAAGGGTAAACTCAGCGCTGCGTCTGAACCACCTGATTTCTCAGATAGAGTGGCTGTGCCTCGGCAGCACTGAGTAGCGCCCCCTGCTGAAAAGCGATCTCCCCCAACAGGGCTACATCAGCCGCATGGGGAACTGCCTCTCCATCCCTGTTCACTAACGGATCATCCCGCTGCTGTCCCAACACCTCCCCATACTCCCTCCAGCCACTACCGATCCCCACCCACTCCCCTGCGGGCTGAACCAGCGCATCAGGAGAGATGACCAACTCCTCCCCCTGTAACTGCGGAACCCCGCTGGCATTGATCTGATAGCAGCCCCAGTAGACCTCCCCCATTCTGGCATCCATCGCGACAAGGATATTCCTCTGCTGGTGAGCCCGAAAGTGACCTAGTGCCAGAGTCGCCAATGAGGAGACAGGGATTACCGGAAGATCTGCCCCATAAGCGAGCCCCTGTACCACCCCGGCGGTAATGCGCAGACCGGTAAAGCTCCCCGGCCCCCGATCAAAGGCAATCGCATCCAGCTGCTGTAGAGAACAGCCCGCCTCCACCAACAGCTGATCCACCATCGGCAGAATGTGTTGGGTGTGGCCCCTGGGGGTATGCTCAAACTTTTCACTCAACACACCCCCCACTAACAGCGCCGCAGAGCAGCCCTCTGTCACCGTATCAAGCGCCAGAATTCGTCCACTTTCAGCCATCTAACCACCTCCCGGAGGGGCAAAAAATTGCTGCACCTGCTCAATTTCACGAGTACGCGCCATGTCAGGCAGACTATTGAGGAAGGTGTGCCCATACTGCTTTTTCAATAATCTGGGGTCACAGACCACAAACACCCCGCGATCCTCCACATCACGAATCAACCGACCCGCCCCCTGACGTAATGCAATCACCGCCCGTGGCAACTGAAGCTCCATAAAGGCGTTACGCCCTGCACTATTCAGCGCCTGAATTCTCGCCTGCAATACCGGGTCTCCCGGTGAGGCAAAGGGGAATTTATCGATAATCACACAGGAGAGTGCCTCTCCACGCACATCCACCCCCTCCCAGAAGCTGGAGGCCCCAAGCAGAACCGCATTTCCCAGTCTGCGGAAACGCTCCAGCAGCTGACTTCTGGGCGACTCTCCCTGAACCAGTAGAGGAAATTCCACCCCCTGTTCACGCAGGAACTGAGCAGCACCGCGAAGTGCCTTATGGCTGGTAAAGAGCAGAAAGGTACGCCCCTGACTCGCCTCAATAACCGGTACCATCTGTCTCATCATCGCCTCACCAAAATTGGGGGCACTGGGCTGGGGCAGCCCCTTGGGGTGAAAGAAGAGTGCCTGCTGCTGAAAATCGAACGGACTCTCCCAGTGAGCCGTCTCTGCCGTCTCAATCCCAAACTCACGCAGAAAATGGTCGAAACGCTCACCTACCGTCAGGGTGGCTGAGGTGAAGATCCAGCCACAGTTACGCCCCTCCATCGCACTCTGAAAGGTCTCCCGAATCTCCAACGGGGTGTGGTGGATGGAAAAGCCACTCTTATGCAGATCAAACCAGTGGATTTGCCCTTCGGGAGCGACCCCGGTCAGACGCTGGAAACGGTCCAGCAACTCCGTTCCACGTACGGCACACCCCTCCAGCCCCTTACCCCGCTCGGCAACCGCTTTCAGTGCTAGGGTAAGCGCCTCAATGTTCACCCTCAGCCGCTCAATGGCCTCTTTCAACGCAGACTTTTCGGAAACCTCTCGCCAGGGGTAGCGTCCCAGGGGGCCATCCAGTGCCAGACGAAAGTCTGCGACCGCCTTCAGCAGTTGATCTACCCCCTGCTGAAGCGGCTTGTGATCAGGAGCGTCGGTGAGATGCTCTGCAATCGTATCCTCTGCCCACTCCTGTAACTGACGATGGCTGATACGCTCACCAAAGAAGCTGGTGGCGGTCTCAGCCAACTGGTGTGCCTCATCAAAGATCACCGCATTGGCACCCGGCAGAAGCTCACCAAACCCCTCCTCTTTCAGTGCCATATCGGCAAAGAAGAGGTGGTGGTTGACCACCACCAGATCAGCCTCCTGTGCCCGACGACGCGCATTGACCACATGGCAGTTCTCCCACTCCGGACACTCCTGCCCCAGACAGTTATCTGCCGTTGAGGTGACCCGTGGCCAGAGCGGATCACTCTCCTCTACCCCGCTCATCTCGGCAATGTCTCCGTGGGTGGTCTCACTGGCCCAACGACGGATCTTCACAAAGCGGGTACTCTCCCTGCGCGAATAGAAACGCCCCTGATCCTCGGTGAGTGTCAACCGGTGTAGACAGAGGTAGTTGGAGCGCCCCTTCAGCAGCGCCACCACCCCACTCAGCTTCAACAGTTTTCGCACTGCAGGCAGATCACGATGGTAGAGCTGATCCTGTAAATTTTTAGTACCGGTCGAAATCACCACACGTTCCCCAGAGAGCAGCGCCGGTACTAAGTAGGCGTAGGTCTTACCGGTTCCGGTACCCGCCTCGGCGACCAGAATGGAACGCTGCTCAATGGCTTTGGCTACCGCATCAGCCATCTCCATCTGTGGTATGCGGGGCCTGAACCCCTCAATGGAGGCGGCAAACAGCCCCTCCCCCCCCAATATCTCAGAGGGGCGCTGCTGCAAAGAGCTGTTCGTCTCTACCATTATGCCTAGTATCTCGCCCTGCGTTGCTTATCCTCTGCCGCTCTGGCTCGTTCAATCAGAGAGTGGTTCTCCTCGCTCAAAACTGAGCCCGCTACCGCCAGGGTATTGGAGCGACGTGCCAGAGTGACGGCCTCCCGGTAAGAGGATTGGTGGTAACGCACCTGAGCCAGATCATGCCAGAGTCCAGCACGTTGTGAATCAATCCGTAGCGCACGCTCCAACAGCCCCTCTGCGCGCTCATACTCTCCACGCTGTAGTGCCTGTTCAATCTTGTTCAGTAACCCCAGTAAGGGATCACTCCCGGTAGATGGCGATGGATAAAACTCCGGGGCGACGGCTACTCTTCTCCGTGATGATGCGCTGCGAGCCGTTACCAGAGCTTTGGCTCTCTTTTCAGATTTGGCTATGGCTTTGGTTTTGGTTTTAGATTTAACATTATGCTTTGGTCTCGGTCTCTCCAGGGTGACCGCTGTAACAGGCTGATGCGTTCGCCGTAGAGCATAGGTGTGGCGCTGTTCACTATGGCTAGAGTTCTCTACGACCGGTATGGTCGCGCGCTGACCACAACCATTGAGCCATAAGGGGGCGCTCAACAGAAGAGCAACAACAGCGGCTCTTTCTGGCAGAGAGATCCTCTGGCACTCACGACTCCGGCGCATCACCCTCTCTCCCCTCACTCTGTAGCGGTATTCGCAATCGATCAAACTGGTGGGGAGGAACAAACTGGAAAACCTCTCTCCCCTGCCCGGAGATGGCAATATCCAGACCTATCCGGGGGTAGAGCCAGTGTTCCGTACCGGTTGCCATCAAGAGTGTTTCGGCGGGAGGGCCAAAACGGTTCTGAAGGGTCTCTGTAGAGAGGTTACTCCGGGGCAGGTAGGTGAGGCTGACAATAGGGCTCTCTTCAACAATGGTTACCCCCTCACCATCCAGGGTAATTTTCCGGCTCCCGTCCCCCTGGGTTGAGATCCGTGCCCCCTGATCGATGATCTGCTGCAACCGCAGCTCCTCAACCTGCACCTCAGTAACCAGACTGGCCCGAATCCCCCCCAGATTAATCTGCTGAAAATAGGCCTCAACCTTTGCGGGGGCTTCTCTGGGCAGAAACAGGGTGATCTCTGCCTGCTCTCTCCAGATCAGCTGTGCCTCACTGAGTCGGCTCTTCCCCAGGGTAATGCCGAGCAGTTGACTATCCCCCTCGGCATTGAGCATCACCTCCCAGGGGGTATGGGTGAGCGGGACCGTTTTCTCTTCCGGAAGCAGCCCAGCCAGCAGAAACAGTGTGGCGGTAAAGAGCAGAACCGCAAGCAGACCCGTGCGCCTCATCACGGATGCCCCTCCTCATCTTCCTCAACCATCTCTACATCTGCTGGAGCAGGGTATTTTTCAACGATCGACCGGGGGAGCTGCCCGCTGCGGGCGAAGTGGAGCGCCTCTGACTCCATAATGATCAGGGCAAGAATCGTCACCATCATTGGAATCGCCACCACCGCCGCCAGTGGAAAAACCTGTGAAAAGGCCACCTCCCCATAGATGTGGATGGCATAGAGAGTTGACAGGAGCAGGATGAGTCCCGCCAGCATCATCAGTAAGAGACGGCTCCGCTTCATCGCCACCTGCCAGTGACACTGCACAAACCAGGGATCTCTGGTGGCCGACTGCCGGCCTCTAAAAAGGATGTAACCGAGAGAGAGCATCGAAATCAGCGGCGTGGCCGCAACCAGTTGGGGCAGTGATTTGAAAACCCCAAGCGTAGCGATAAAATAGAGAATGTGGTTAACAATCAGGTTAGTGAGAAAAATCTCATGGGGCGTCTTGCTGGCCCGGAGTTGAGCCTCATCAATAATAAATTTCATAGTATTAAGCGTCTCATAAATTCCTTCATAGCGTTTCCAGGACACGCTGCAAAACATCCAACTGCGCTCGACGATAGCCCTCCCTGGCTATCAACGGCCCCGGAATCGCTATGAAGGAACTTATGAAACTATTCATAGATCAAGCAGCCATAGTTGATAGAGACCAAAACCGGCCACCATTATACCTGTAGTGGTACGCAGCCACTGTTTTTGTAGATGAGCCACCAGTGCGGAGGAGAAATACCCCAGTCCAAGCAGGGCCGGTAGGGTACCTAAACCAAAACTGACCATCAACAGTGCCCCCTCAAGCGGGCTCTCGCTGGTGAGGGTCCAGGTCAGTGCGGTATATACCAGACCACAGGGGAGCCACCCCCAGAGAATTCCCGCCATCCCGGCCTGTGAGAGTGAGCGAATGGGGATAAAACGCTGAGCATAAGGCTCAATATTGCGCCAGACTCTGCCCCCCGCCTGCTCCAACAGCAGAATGGCCCGACGCCACCATCCGATCAGATAGAACCCAAGCAAGATCATAAGGATAGAAGATAACAATCCAAAGAGCGTGCGGATCACCATCCCCTCCCCCAGTGAGCCAAGCACCCCCCCCAGTGAGGCCACTAACAGTCCGGCCAGGGCATAACTCAGAATCCGCCCCCCATTATAGGCGAGCAGAAAAGGGATCAATGATCGGCGGCTACTACGCTGAGAAGCGGGGATACCCAGCGAGAGAGCAGAGACAATTCCACCACACATCCCCGCACAGTGGGTGGTACCGAGCAGCCCCATGATAAAGGCAGAGAGGTAGAGGGGTTCAATAGACATGATGTGGTGTTAAGACAAGCGCTCTGTAATAGGCTAACCATACGGGCACCTCTAAAAATGTACTTTTTAGAGGTGCCCGTGAGCGCTATAAGCGCGATTCAATCCGTACAGACTTAATCCTAGTCTCCTAGGTTGGGCGCAAAAAAGAGGTGTAAGAGATTAATGTGCATGGTCAATTCACAAATCACGTGGTCATCTTTATTGAGCGGGATAACTTCCAAACTCGATATCGGGAAAGGCATGGGTACGTTGCTGTCCCTGATCGACTGCCTGGATATTAAACTGGCCTGGCTGGTTTCCCCATACCGTATCGATCACTGTACCCAATGCAAATGCTCCGCGTGGATAGGTGTAGGTCATTCGATAAAGGTCATCCCCATTTGAGAGGCTACCCGCCGCCTCCATCAGCATCGAAAAGCCGCCCTGGTTTTGGTTCAGACTCACATCGGATATTGGCAACACCCCTTGTCGTACAACAGCCAGCACATCAAACGAACTATCGGTTACATCCAACAGTGCCGGACTAAAGCCACCCATTACCACCTGAGGGGCAAGGCGTCGGGTACTATTATAAAGCACCTCCTGCTGGACG
>JABHIC010000089.1 GCA_018671205.1 Gammaproteobacteria bacterium | reverse complement strand
CTCTTCTTTCGAAAAAGTGCGGCCAGACACTGTAATGGGGCGAGGAGAGGAAAGTGCTTTTTGCATGGAATAGATTGTACTCCATGTGATTTTTAGACTGTGGTTAACTGGAGAAGCGGTGGGGGAAGTGAACCGTTACGGTCAAACACGTCGCCACCATATCCATGAGAGTGGGTTACAGAAAGTGGTTAAAAAGGCGGCATCTCTAGCTAAAATTGACAAGAAGGTTAACTGCCACTGCCTCCGTCACAGTTTCGCGACCCATTTACTGGAAGGTGGATATGATATCCGTACTGTGCAAGAGCTTCTAGGGCATGCCGATGTATCAACCACCATGATCTATACTCATGTATTGAACCAGGGTGGGAAAGGAGTTCGAAGCCCATTAGATGGATTGTAACTTTCAGGGATTTCAGGGGTGGTTCTGGAGCAGTAGTGCTTTTCAAGAGGGCAAGGCGCTATCCCTTAAACCTGGAATTCTCAGTTGAATCACGCACCTTGATGCAATGTCTTACGCAGCGGTCAAACATAAACATACACTGATCAGTACAGTTGTTGAGAGAGTGGCCCTTTGTCAGGGTGTAGCGGGTATAATTCAACGATGGCAAAACCCACACCACAGCGTAAAAAAACAGAGTCGACCCGGGGGCGGGGTAGAAGGCGTTCCCAGAAAAGGAGGGCAGAGCCGCTGGTTCGTATCCGGGATCTGGAGTTCTCCCATGAGGGGCGGTATGGCACTTGCCCCAGCCTCTTCAAGGGGATCAACCTGGATATTCACCGGGGGAAAATTGTGGCCATCCTGGGGCCGAGTGGAACCGGGAAAACGACCCTGTTACGGTTGATTGGGGGGCAGCTCTCTGCTTCGGCAGGGCGGGTAGAGGTAGATGGTGAGCAGCTCTCTACCCTGAATCGAAAGGGGCTCTACCGATTGCGTCGACGGATTGGGATGCTGTTTCAGAGTGGTGCGTTACTGACCGATATGACCGTATTCGAGAATGTGGCCTTCCCAATTCTGGAACATACCCGGCTACCCGGAAAGATGGTTCGCGACCTGGTCTGGATGAAGCTGGAGGCGGTGGGGTTGCGGGGAGCCGAGGCGTTGATGCCGGCTGAGCTTTCCGGAGGGATGGCGCGCAGGGTTGCTCTGGCTCGGGCAATTGCGCTGGACCCGATGATGGTACTGTATGATGAGCCCTTTACCGGGCAGGACCCGATCTCTATGGGGGTGTTGATGAAGTTGATTCGTGAGCTGAATCAGACTCTGAGACTCACCAGTGTGGTGGTTTCACACGATGTAGAGGAGACCCTGTCGATTGCCGATTATGTCTATCTGCTCTCTGAGGGACAGGTGGTAGGCAAGGGTAGTCCGCAGCAGATTCGTCAGGCTCAATCTCCGTGGATACAGCAGTTTCTTAAGGGCGAACCGGATGGGCCGGTCCCTTTTCACTACCCGGCAGAGCCATTCCATACCGTTCTGATGGGGGCGCAAGAGTGAGTGAGGTGGTGCATCAGTGGCTGTTGTCACTCTTCTCCCTGTTTCGCCGCCTGGGGCGGGGGCAGTTTTTTCTCTTCCATCTGCTGGGGGGGATACCCTCACTGATTCCCCGTTTCCGACTGGTGATTCAGCAGCTCTATGCGATAGGGGTTCACTCCCTGACTATTGTGATGGTGGCCGGACTATTTGTGGGCATGGTGCTGGGGTTGCAGGGATACAATACGCTGGTAGATTTCGGTGCCGAGGAGTCACTGGGGGTATTGGTGGCACTCTCTCTGGTGCGGGAGCTGGGGCCGGTGGTTGCTGCGCTGCTCTTTGCGGGGCGTGCGGGGTCTGCATTGACCGCAGAGATTGGTCTAATGAAGGCGACCGAGCAGCTCTCTGGAATGGAGATGATGGCGGTTGATCCGGTGCATCGAATGATCTCCCCCCGCTTCCTTGCCGGTTTTATCTCCCTGCCCCTATTGACCGCAATATTTACCCTGCTGGGGGTCTTCGGTGGCTATTTTGTTGCCGTACCTCTGTTGGGTGTTGATGAGGGGGCCTTCTGGTCACAGATGCAGGCGCGGGTCGATTTTTTTGAGGATATTCAAAGTGGTGTGATCAAAAGTGTGGTGTTCGGTTTTGTGGTGAGCTGGATTGCCCTGTTTGAGGGATATGATGCAACCGCCACTTCAGAGGGGGTCTCCAGGGCGACCACGAGAACCGTTGTGCATGCCTCACTGGCGATTTTGGGGCTCGATTTTGTACTCACAGCATTGATGTTTGGAGCGTAAAGGAAGATGAAGCAGAGCAGGGCGGTAGAAATCTGGGTAGGACTCTTTATGGGGATAGGTATTGCGGCACTGGTGGTGCTTGCCTTCTACGTGGGGAACCTCAGTAGTTACAATAGTGTGACCGGGTATCGACTGGAGGCCCGGTTTGATGAGATCGGTGGGCTGAAACCCCGGGCACCGGTCACCATCGCGGGGGTTCAGGTGGGTCGTGTGGTCGCTATCCACCTGGATAGTCAGGAGTACCGGGCGGTGGTTGAGATGGAGATTGATCCGGAAAAAATGCCACTTCAGCGTCTCAATGAGGAGGGGGAACCCCTGATCGATGAGCAGGGGCTACGTGTGATGTGTGATCGGAACGGAGAGCCTCCGCACTGTTCCACGGTACTCTATGAGGATGCCTCTGCCTCAATTTTGACTGCAGGGATGTTGGGTGAGCAATATATGGGGCTAGAGCCGGGGGGGGGAGCGCTGGCTTTTCTCTATCCGGGGGATGAGGTGCGGATGACGCAGTCCTCCATTGCACTGGAACAGGTGATTGGACAGTTCCTGTTCAATCAGGTTGATCAAGAGTAGTGGTGAAGTTGCTTGTTTGCAGCGCCATAAATAGAGACAATAACCCGTTCACGACAAAAATATTGATGAAGATAGATAGAATGAATATACGTACTTTTACAATCCTCTGGATGACTCTCTTTTCCATGCTTCTGGCTCCGCTGGCTCAGGCCGATTCGGTTACGCCGGATATCACGATGCGACAGTTGACCGAAGAGGTGATGAATCGGCTGTTTGAACAGGAGGCTTTTCTGAAAGAGAATCCCGATCAGGTTCAGACGGTGGCGACCGGGTTGGTGGATGAGTTTGTGGTGCCCCAGCTGGATATGAAATTGATGTCTCGCTGGATTATTGGTAAAAGCTGGCGAACCGCAACGGCCAGTCAGCGCCAGCGTTTTATGGATGAATTTACCGGGATGTTGATCCGTACCTATGCCAGCGCACTACTTGAATTTCGTGGAAAAAGTGTCTTATTTAAGCCCTTTCACCACGATCCAAAGCGCAAAGATGCGGTAGTCAAGGCGGAGTTCTCTGGTGGAAACGGTACCCCGGCAATTCCGGTGCTGTTTCGTGTTCGCAGAGATAAGCAGGGAGAGTGGAAGGTGTTTGATATTATCGTCGATGGTATCAGCCTGGTGAAAAACTACCGCTCCAGCTTTGGCGCAGAGATTCGCAAGGTGGGTATTGAGGGGTTGATTAAACGCCTCTCAACCCATAATAGAGAGAACAGCCCGACCGTTGTGGTAGAGGCACCCTCTGAAGAGAAGGCTGAGCTCAGCCAGTAGCGATGGTGAGTGAGCTTTCACTGATCACCGAGGTGGATGGAGAGATCTCCCTGAAGGGCGAGCTGACCTTTGCCACTGTCCCGACTGCACTGCGTGAGGCTCCTCCGCTGTTTGTAGGGCAGGGTGAACTGCGGGTAGATCTGAGCAAGGTCAGACGTCTCGATAGTGCGGGGCTTGCCCTGCTGATGGAGTGGCTCCGTTTTGCGAATGGGCAGCAGCGTAACATCTATTTTCTTAATCCACCGCCTCAACTGGAACGGCTGGCTCGCATCAGTGGAGTCAGTGAGTTGCTTCCTATTGTCTAGTACTCGAACTACATAGGGATGGAATCTGTAGCGGCTCTTGGGCTCAACCGTGTAGAGAAACGATATCCAACCACTCATGCCCTGAAAGAGGTCAGTTTCCGGGTGGAGCGAGGGGAATTTTTTGGATTGCTGGGCCCCAATGGTGCGGGCAAATCGACGCTTATCAATATTATGGGTGGGCTGGTTCGGGCCACTGCGGGTCAGATTCAGGTGATGGGGCATGATGTG
>JABHIC010000088.1 GCA_018671205.1 Gammaproteobacteria bacterium | reverse complement strand
CGACCCAGTAAAAGAGCCCCCGATCAGATGCGTGAGATTAAGATCACCCGAAACTACACCAAACATGCCGAGGGTTCGGTATTGGTGGAGTTTGGCGATACCAAGGTGATCTGTACGGCCTCGGTTGAGGACCGCATTCCACGCTGGCTGAAAGGGCAGGGCAAGGGGTGGGTAACCGCAGAGTATGGGATGTTACCGCGCTCGACGGGCAGCCGTATGGGGCGTGAGGCGGCACGAGGTAAGCAGGGGAGACGCACGATGGAGATCCAGCGGCTGATTGGACGCTCTCTGCGGGCAGCCATCGATCTGAAGGTATTAGGCGAGCAGCAGATCACCGTGGACTGTGATGTGATTCAGGCGGATGGTGGTACCCGTACCGCCTCGATTACGGGTGCTTTTGTTGCACTCTCTGATGCGATTCAGCAGTTGATGGAGAGAGGGGTAGTGAAGAGTAACCCTATTGTGACCCCGATTGCCTCGGTCTCGGTTGGGGTCTATAAAGGGACTCCGGTACTTGATCTCGATTATGACGAGGACTCCAGTGCAGAGACCGATATGAATGTGGTGATGAACGGAGCGGGACAATTTATTGAGGTGCAGGGCACCGCAGAGGAGGCCCCCTTCAGCATGGAGGAGATGCAGCAGATGTTGGTACTGGCAGGAGAGGGGATTAGCCAGCTGATCGAGCATCAAAAGGAGGCGCTGTCATGAGCAGGGTGGTTCTGGCAACCGGTAACCAGGGCAAGGTGCGTGAGCTGGGTGCGTTACTGGCAAACTTTGAGATGGAGGTGGTGCCACAGACCGAGTTGAATGTGGAAGAGGTGGAGGAGACCGGTCTCACCTTTGTTGAGAATGCGATCCTCAAGGCGCGTAATGCAGCCGCCCAGAGCGGGTTGCCTGCAATCGCTGATGACTCCGGACTGGAGGTGGATTTCCTCAACGGGGCACCGGGGATCTACTCTGCTCGCTATGCGAGTATCGACAATGGTGCAGTGGATGGCAATGACCCCGCTAATAATCAAAAGCTGTTAGAGGCGCTGGAGGGGGTGGCTGAGGCAGAGCGTAGTGCCCGTTTTCAGTGTCTGATGGTCTATATGCGCCATCCACAAGATCCGGTTCCACTGATTGCACAGGGGAGCTGGGAGGGGCGTATTCTTACCGCGCCACAGGGAGAGAATGGCTTTGGTTATGACCCTCTGTTTTTTGTCGCAGAAGAGGGGTGTAGTTCGGCAGAGTTGCCCGCTGAGGTGAAGAATCGCCTGAGTCATCGTGGGCAGGCACTGAAAAAGCTGGTGGAGCTACTCCACTGAGCTTATTGAGGTTCAATGAGGCGATCCCACTCTCGCTCTATATTCACCTGCCCTGGTGTATGCAGAAGTGCCCCTACTGTGATTTCAACTCTCATGCGAATGGTGCACCTCCCTTTGGTGCCTATGTCGATGCACTATTGAGGGATCTGGAGTGGGAGCTGCCGAGGGTGTGGGGTCGGCCCGTTCGCTCCATCTTTATCGGGGGAGGCACCCCCAGCCTCTTCCCGGATGAGGAGATTGCCCGAATGCTGTCAGGTATTCGTGCCCGCCTCCCTCTGCTTGCTGAGCTGGAGATCACCCTGGAGGCCAATCCGGGCAGCGCGGACCAGCGCTACTTCCGTGGTTATCGTGAGGCCGGGGTGAACCGTCTCTCTATCGGGGTGCAGAGTTTTAATGATTCACACCTACAGGCGCTGGGGCGTATCCATCATGGGGAGGCCGCCAGTGCCGCCGTTGAGATGGCGAAAAAGGTGGGTTTTGAGCAAATCAATCTCGATCTGATGTTTGCTCTGCCCGCACAAACGGTGGAGATGGCACTGAGTGATCTGCAACAGGCAACCGCTCTGGGGGTAAAACACCTCTCCTGGTACCAGCTAACGATGGAGCCCAATACCCCCTTTGGCCATAACCCCCCCCCACTGCCGGATGAGGAGCAGCTCTGGGAGATACAGGAGGCCGGCACCCAGTTGTTGCAGCAATCAGCGTTTCAGCAGTATGAGATTTCGGCCTATGCAAAGGGAGAGGCGCGCTGTCAGCACAACCTCAACTACTGGCGCTTCGGGGATTATCTGGGCATTGGTGCGGGCGCACACGCCAAGATTACTACGGTTGCAGAGGGGAGCATCATTCGCTCGGCGCGTCATCGAAAGCCACAAAGCTACATCGATTCAGTCGGCTCGGAACGGGTTGAGAGCAGCCGCCAGACCGTTACCGCCGGGGCGCTGCCGCTGGAGTTTATGATGAATCGCCTGCGGCTGCCGGAGCCCTTTACCCCACAGCAGTTTGAGGCGCGTACCGGCTGTAGCTGGGAGAGGGTTGATGGAAAGGTCTCTGAGGCGACCGCGCAAGGGTTATTGGTTGAGCAGTCTGGCAAAATCTCTACCACAGAGCAGGGGAGGAACTTCCTCAATGATCTGCTAGGGCTGTTTCAGTGATCGGTGTAATGACCCAACTGACCTGCTGACTCTACGCTCTAGCGCTGCTTGCGCTGGAACAGGTCTGTACGGCGGCTCACCAGTCGATCAAGGAAGAGCAGCCCTTCCAGATGGTCTACCTCATGCTGGATCGCACGGGCCTCAAACCCCTCACTCTCATACTCATGACGCTCCCCCCACTCATCCGTTGCACTGAATGCAATCTGCGTCGCCCGGATCACATTCCCGGTGTAGTCTGGCACCGACATACAGCCCTCTCTCCCTAACTCAAACCCCTCCCACTCGGTGATCTCTGGGTTGATCAGAATCAACCGCCCCTGATTGGGAACCGGCTTTTTTTTCTTACCCCGCGTCATCCCGGTCAAATCCACGATACAGATACGCTGCATCTGTCCCACCTGCGGGGCCGCAATACCGATCCCCCCCGGCTGACTGCGCATGAATGCCTCCAGCTCAGAGACAAACTGCCGCAACGACTCATCAAACTGCTCGACCGGTTCACAGTTCTGCTTTAGCTGCTGGTTCGGGTAGGTAAGTATCTCCATCGGCCTGCGCTACCCAATCAGGGTATCAATCTCTTCGACGCGAAACTCTACCGAGGCCGAGAGGGGTTCAAGAGCCTGATGGATGGTCTCCACTCCACTGTTGGCAACTCCCTCAATCAGCAGAATATAGATGGGCTCCAGGCTGGAACCTCCGACCTGTGAGTCCAGATCCATAATATCGAAACCCGCTTCTGCCAATACGCCGGTAACCTGGGCCACAATACCGGGACGGTCCGCACCATGTACCACCACCCGCAACTCCGGTACCTGGTGTTGGTGCAGCCCTGGCTCGATGGCATCAACATGCAGATGTAGACCCAGTTCGGTGGTTACGGGCGCTATGGATTGGCGCAGCTGTTCCCCCCCTCCCGCTATCTCAACCATCATCATGATGGAGAAGTTGCAGCCGAGACGCATCATTGAGGACTCCCCCAGTACCCCCCCTGCCTGGTAGAGCACCTCGGTCACCCGAGCCACAATCCCGGACTGGTCTTTGCCCACCAGTGACACCATGTACCACTGTTTTCTCGCTGACCCCATCGTGACTTCCTCTTCTTTCATCATGCTTCCCCTTCTTGTTCCTCTATCCAGATGAGTGTAGCAAATCTTCCGGTGACCGCTCTTCTGCGGTAGGAAAAAAACTGCTCCTGATCACTATAGGTGTCCCATCCCCCCCCATAGATTGCCTTCACCCCCAACTGCTGTAACTGCTGTCGTGCCAACCCCTCCATCGAGGCGAGCCAGTTTCCCCCTTCCGAGGGGATAAAGTGGTGCTCTGCCTCTGGGTTCTGGTCAATAAAGCAGCTACGTACCTCATCTCCCACCTCATAGGAGGACTGCCCAATGGCTGGCCCCAGCCAGGCGATCAACTGATCTGCCGGTTGATGGAAGTTCGCCACCCCCTGTTGAATCATCCCTGCGGACAGCCCACGCCAGCCTGCATGGAGGGCCGCAACCGCCTTCCCCCCCGGCTCAGTCAACAGAATTGGTAGACAATCTGCACTCAATACCGCACAAGCCACACCGGCCTGATCACTCCACGCCCCATCTGCCACCGGGATCGACGCGGCGGTAAAAGGGAGACGGGCAACGATGGTGCTATGCAGCTGGTTGAGCCACTGGATCGGACTGGAGAGGGCTAACTGCTGCTGTAGCGCCTCTCGGTTTACCATCACATCACCCTCCCGGTCTCCGACATGGGTGGCCAGATTGAGCCCCTGATACGGGGATTGGCTCACCCCATCCGTCCGCGTTGTGACCCAACTACGCACCCCTCCGGGGGTGGGCCAATCTGGCTCAAAGCCTGAACTCATCGGTTTTTCTCCCGGTCATCACGTAACAACTCAATCATCATAACCATATCCTCCGGTAGGGGTGACTCAATCCGAATCCACTCCCCTGTGGTGGGGTGCTCCAACCCCAGACAGATGGCATGGAGCGCCTGACGCTTAAAGCCCCGCAGCGCCTCAACCAACTCTGGACTGCTACGGGCTGGTATCTGCAGACGATGGCCATAAACCGGATCTCCCAGCAGGGCAAAACGAATCTGTTCCATGTGGACCCGGATCTGGTGGGTTCGCCCGGTTTCAAGCGAGAGGCGAATCCATGTGTGGGCACGAAATTTCTCAACCAGCCGATAGTGAGTGATGGCTGGTTTGCCATTCTCGCTCACAGCCATCTTTTTGCGATCCACCCGATGTCGACCAATCGGGGCATCAACCACGCCACCCGCGGTCATCACCCCTTTACAGATCGCCTGATACTCACGATCCATGGTCCGCGCCTGTAGCTGTCGCACTAAGTGGGTGTGCGCCTCCAGACTCTTGGCTACCACCAATACACCACTGGTATCTTTATCCAGACGGTGAACAATCCCTGCACGTGGTAATTCGGAGAGCTTTGGCTCATGGTGCAACAGACCATTGACCAGGGTGCCACTCCAGTTGCCTGCTGCGGGGTGGACGACCATCCCTGGCGGTTTGTCGACCAGAAGAATCGCCTCATCTTCATAGAGGATAGAGAGTGGAATCTCCTCACCGCCCCACACCACCGCTACCTCCTGCTCTGCCTCCAGCGTAACGCGCTCCCCGGCGCTGACCGGGTCTCTGGGGCGACGCTGTTCTCCATCGATCAACGCATCCCCTGACTTGATCCAGGACTGTAGGCGGCTTCTGGAAAATTCCGGGAAGAGGGTGGCCAGAGCAACGTCAAAACGCTTTCCCGCTAGCGCCTCTGGAATAACTTTTTCACTCTTCTCCACCCCTTCTCTGCTTTCAACTTGTTGCGAAGCCATATTCTTTTCGCTACTCTCTTATTTTTTATTGACTACAGAATTAGAGAGAGCTGCAAGAATCACCGATGATCCCAGGATCATGGTACCCTCGCCTCTCTGAAATATTCTGCACCCACTGTGGTAACACAATGACCCAAAGACAACGCCCATTCTCCACCATCCTTCTGCTGGTTACCATCCTCTCCGCCACTTTATCCGGCTGCTCTCTACTACCCGAGCAGATCGATATGACCAAGGATTGGTCTGCCAACCGCCTCTACTTTGAGGGGCATGAGGCGATGATGGGGGGAGATCACAAGCAGGCGATTGAATATTTCGAGAAGCTTCAGGCTCGCTTTCCCTATAATAAACATGCCCTTCAGGCACAGATCGACATCATCTATACCTACTACAAGTGGGAGGAGCCTGAGTCGGCTATTGCCGCTGCTGATAACTTTATCAAGCAGCACCCCCGCCATCCCAATGTCGACTATGTCTACTATATGCGCGGGCTAGTCAACTACAATATCGGCCAGACCCTGTTCAGTAAATATCTTCCTACAGACCCCGGAATGCGTGACCCCAAGGCATTACGGGAGGCGTTCCACTATTTTTCCAAGCTGGTTGAACGCTTCCCCAACAGCAAATATAGTGCTGATGGGCGCAAACGTATGCTCTTTACCCGAAATAAGCTGGCCGAACATGAGATCCATGTGGCCCGTTTTTACCTGCAGCGGGATGCCTATGTGGCGGCCTCCAAACGGGCCAACTATGTGATCGAGAATTTCCAGAAGACTCCGGCAGTTGAAGAAGCGCTACTACTGCTGGTTGAGGTCTACAACAAGATGGGAATGGAGGATTTAGCCGCAGACTCGCAACGGGTCTATGAGCTGAACTATGGAGACAAAGAGGATAAAAAGTAGCCCTCAGCGGGAACGGAAACCGGAGGTGATGGGGTAACGCCGATCTCGCCCAAAGGCGCGGGTGGTGATACGGACCCCTGGTGGCGCCTGACGCCGCTTATACTCATTACCATCCACCAGACGCACAACCCGTTTAACCACAGCGGGCTCAAACCCTGCCGCAACGATCTCCTCTACACACTGCTCCAGCTCAATATAGCGCTCAAGGATCGGATCGAGAATCTCATAGGGGGGTAGAGAGTCAGAGTCTTTCTGCTCTGGAGCCAGCTCTGCCGAGGGGGGACGATCAATCACCCGCTGGGGGATGATCTCCGCCTCACCCTGCCGTATTGCCTCTCTATTTCTCCACTCCGCGAGCCGATAGACCAACAGTTTGGAGAGATCTTTCAACGGGGCAAACCCCCCCGCCATATCCCCATAGAGGGTGGCATAGCCCACGGACATCTCGCTCTTATTACCCGTGGTGAGCAACATTCTGTTCTTCTTGTTGGCAATTGCCATCAGAATCACCCCACGACATCGGGCCTGAATATTCTCTTCGGTGGCATCCACCTCCATACCGGAAAACTCCTCTGCAAGGGTATCGAGAAAAGCATCAAAACTCTGTTTGATCGGGATGACCCTGAACTGAATCGCCAGCCGCTCCGCCTCCATCTCTGCATCCTCAACACTCATCTGCGCGGTGTAGAGAGAGGGCATGGAGACCCCCTCAACAGCTTCCGCACCCAGTGCATCTACCGCAATCGCCAGTGTCAACGCTGAGTCAATGCCCCCTGAAAGCCCCAGAATCACCCCCGGAAAACCATTTTTCTCCACATAATCACGAGTCGCCAATACCAGAGCCTGATAGACCTCTGCCTCCTCATCAATGGGCGGCTCTACCCTCGCTGGCGCAGAATGGCTCTGCAACGAGGTGTGGTCGTAGAGGTAGAGCCCCTCGCTAAAGTGGTCCGCACAAATCAGCAGCTCTCCCTGACCACTCATTACAAATGAGCCGCCATCAAAAACCAGCTCATCCTGCCCCCCAACCTGGTTGACGTAGAGTACCGGCAGGCCACTCTCATCGCTGCGCTGCCGAATAGTCTGTTCACGATCCCCCCGTTTTCCGGCATGGTAGGGCGAGGCATTGAGGTTGAGCACCAGGGTCGCCCCCGCCTCTTTGGCCTGTTGCGTCACTGCGGGGAGCCAGAGGTCCTCACAGATAGTGATCGCCAACTGCTCTCCCTTGAGGGTAAACAGGGTGGGTTCAGAGCCTGCCACGAAGTAACGTTTCTCATCAAACACACCATAGTTGGGCAGCTCCTGTTTATAGTAGCTGGTGACAACTTTCCCCTCATGCAACAGGGAGGCCGCATTGTAGAGCCCCCCCTCCCTGCCCCGCTGTGGATGGCCAACAATCACCCTGATTTCACCACACTGTTCCGCCAATTGGTGCAGATGCTGCTCGACCTGCTGTAGAAAGCCGGAGCGCAAGAGCAGATCCTCCGGGGGATAACCGGTCAGAGAGAGCTCTGGGGTGAGCAGCAGATCGGCCCCCTCTTCCCGCGCCTGTCGGGCAAAGGTGAGAATTATTTCGTGGTTTTTCTGTAACGCCCCCACATGGGGGTTCATCTGTGCCAGCGCGATCCTGCACATCAGGAGAGGATAAACACGCGGGTAGTACGGAGAGTGGGACGGGTCAAAACAGGGTCACCTCTGAATCATGCTGACTCTCCGCAGCAACCATTACCACCTCTTTTTCCCTAAAAATGGGCTGATTATCACCATCATTGGCACTATCTCCCCAAAAAAGGTCGGCATTAAGCTGTCTCGACCCGACATGTTTCTTAATCGAAACGACCTGGTATGCCTCATCACGGGTATCACGCAGAATAGGGCGAGGATAGGGGTTGTCCTCCGGGTCCCAGATGGCCTGAACCCGTGGGTGGAGACGATCCTCTCCCCGCTGGATAACAATGGCAATCTCCCCGGACTTCAAAGCAACCGTAGTGCCTGGTGGGTAGACCCCCAGCTCCGCAATCAGCGCCTGACTCAGCGCCTTATCATACTCCTTCTTTTTCGACATCAGAAAGTAGCGCATGATCGTGGCTGGGTTGCCCGACTCTCGATAGCTGCGAGGGGTGATCATCGACCCATAACGATCAACAATGGCGATCAGTCGTGCCTCCTGAGGAATATCACGGGCATGATGGGCATGTGGATACCCCCCCCCATTCAACTGCTCATGGTGAAAGGCTACCGCACTAATCCAGACCCGATCCCTAACTCCCATAGAAATCAACATTTTAGAACTCTGCTTAGTATGAAGCCGAATCTGCTGGCGGTGGAAAGCGGAAAGCTCATCATCCTGTTTTCCCACCAGGTCATTCTGCAGTGGATACATGCCGATATTCTGGGTCAGGCTGGCGCAGGCGAGCGACTGGATACGGGTCGTTCCCCAGTTGAGCCGTTTCGCCGTAAGAATGGCAAAGACGGTATTCTGGATGGTACGGATGATTGCATGGTTAAGGTCGGCTCGAATATGGACCAGACCGATAAACAGATCTGCATCCTGATCCAGCTCAATGATCATCTCTTCCGCCAGAGAGTAGATATCCCTGGTCAGGTTGTAGCCATCACGGATTAGTTTATCGTAGGCAATCTCCAGCCGGGCGATCAGGTTTTCGATATATTGGGTAGCAAAACGCTGCTCCGAAGAGTCATCAAATCGCCCACTGTTTTCACCATAGGGGGTGGTATAACACTTAACATTGAAAATCTGCTCCAGCTTGACCTGCTCACGAATAATTACCCCTTTTGTCAGCAGGAGTTTGCCTTTTTCGCTATAGATATCAATATCAATCGGCTTTCTCAACTGAACCATTCCAGAGACAACCCGCATGCTACCCTTCCCCCAATTTTGTAACAGATAGGCGCTATTATAACACCATATCAAACCGTACCAGCACCCTCTCCCTCTTCCCGATAGTGGCCCAGGCAGTAGGTAAACTCAGCCCCCAACAGCACCACCACCCACGAAAGGTAGACCCAGATAAACAGGATGGGGACTGCGGCCAATGCCCCATAAAGTGTCTCATAGGCGGGAAAGCTGGCCACATAGAGGGCAAACAGGCTCTTGCTTACCTCAAACAGTATCGAGGCCACCATCGCCCCGGAGAGCGCATGAACGAAGCGAACCGTCCGACCAGGTACCAGCGTATAGAGCATCATAAAAGCGAGAATAGAGGTAATATAGGGGAGCAGCTGTAACATCCCGCTCTGTAGACCCCAACCGGGAATCACGCTCTCCTCCGCAACAGTCACCAGAAAGGAGGTGATCGCCAATCCGGCTCCGATCAGTAGTGGTCCCAGAGTCAGCACCGACCAGTAGAGCATAAAGGCCGTAGCCCAGCCCCGGCGCTGCTTGTTCTCCCAGATGCCACTCATGGTTCGCTCTACTGCGGCCATTAGCAACATCGCGACCACCACCAGAAACAGCACCCCAAGGGCTGTCATCTTTTTGGTGTTCTCCACAAACTCCTGTAGTGAGGTCTGAATCTGCTCTCCTGCCGCCGGGACAAAATTCTGAAAGACAAAGGACTCCAGCTGACCGGAGAAATCGTCAAAGACCGGAAAGGCAGAAAAGACCGAGAGCATCACCGCCAGCAGTGGAACCAACGAGAGTATGGTCATGTAGGAGAGCGATCCCGCATTGAGAGGAATACGGTCACGTCCCACTTTGCGGATAAAAAAGTGGGCAAAATCATGACTGCGATTCAGCCACAACTGCCAATGTGGCTCCGTTATCGCCTCCGAATCTCCCTCTTCTGTCGGCTCTTGGGGTTCCATTGTTGGGGCTAGCAGCTGTTTTGTAGTCATGCTGATGATCGTTCCAGTAGCGGTTTCATGGTTGAAAGCAGGGTTCTGAAGAGGTGCGGGGTTTGCCGCTCCTCCTCTGCCAACAGCGCTTTCATGTGGGCTCTCTGTGTTGGTTGGGTATAACAGGCCGGGCAGTTCTCCACCACAATGGGAAGCTCGGCCTCTGCTGCAAAATCACGCAACTGACGCTCACGCACATAGACCAGTGGACGGATCACCCGCAGGTCCCCCTTTTCAGTGGTGTAATGCGCTTTCATGGTATTCAGCCGTCCCTCATGGAAGGCCGACATCAGGAAACTCTCGGCAAGATCATCCAGGTGTTGCCCCAGCGCCAGTACGTTGTACTTCTGTTCCCGTAGCGTGGTGTACATCACCCCTCGCTTCATTCGTGCACACCAGGAGCAGAAGGAGTCTCCCTTCATGTGCCCCTCCGCCTGCTCCATAATCGGCTGGGTAACCCGATGCCAACGGACCCCAAGCTGTTCCAGATACTCTTGTAGTCGTGCGGGTTTAAAACTCTCCATCTGCGGATCAACCGTCATCGCCTCCACCTCAAAATGGATCGGTGCATGGCGCTGCATATGTAACAAAATATGGAGTAGGGAGAGTGAATCCTTGCCCCCGGAAAGCCCCAACATGACCCGATCCCCCTCACGGATCATTTGATGGTCTGCAATCGCCCGTCCCACCTGCCGCAGTAGGGTTTTTGGTGGTTTTCTTGCTGCGGATCTCTTTTTAGGGGCACTCTGACTCACAAATTACGACTCACACACGTTTACTCTTTGATAAAACTAAAATAACATATTAAGGTATACCACTTCTGCCATTCAAGGGGGATATTAATGGCCAATAATGAGATCACCTCAATCACACCCGCTGACGCGTGGCAGATGGTACAGGATAATCCACGTGTCCTGCTGATCGATGTACGCTCCAGTATGGAGTTTCTCTTTGTCGGACACCCGGTCGGTGCCGTCCATATCCCCTGGATTGATGAACCCGATTGGGAGATCAATGAACAGTTCGCCACCGAGGTGCGTAAGCTGGTTCTGGGGGGCATTCATCAGGGGGAAAAGCTGGTCGGAGCCCCTATTATCCTTATCTGCCGTAGTGGGAAACGCTCACTTGAGGCCGGCAAGCGGTTAATCGAGGAGCGCTTTACCGAGGTTTTCAATATTGACGAGGGTTTTGAGGGGGAGCTGAATGAACAGCACCAGCGCAGCAGTGTGGGTGGCTGGAGATTTCGTGAACTCCCCTGGGAGCAGTGTTAGAATAGAGCCATGAGTGAATTTACAGACCCATCCGAAAAGAATCCTGTGGTTAGCAGTGATGCCCCATCAAAATCCATGCTATTCGCAGCAACCATAGCCGCAGGCGGGATGGGGCTGTTTATGCTCAGCATGGGTGTCAATATGCACAACATGACCAGTGCGGTGGTACAGATGGGGCTGGATGTATCCAGTATGTCTCAGGATATGCGAGATATGCGTACCCGTATGTCTACCATGGCGCAAAGTATGGAACAGGGTCAGGCGGTGATGTCTGAGGACTTCAGCAAGGTGCGGGTCGGTATGCAGTCGATGTCTGCCAATATGGGAGGGATGAGCAAGGATATGCATCAGCTCAACCGCAACATCGGCAGTATGACGGGGCAGATTAATGGGATGTCAGAAAATATTGGTACCATGTCTGGTGCAATTACTGGCATGAGCAGTGACATCAACCATATGAATAGCTCAATGGCCCGGATGGATCAGAACATGGGACGTATGGCCTACGATATCAACCTCTTTACTGAACCGGAGAAACTGATGTTCCCATTTGCTCGATGATCGGGCTGCTACAACGTGTCTCACACGCCGAGGTTCGCGTAAAGGGGGAGACCATTGGTAAAATAGGGGGCGGACTGCTGGTGCTGGTGGGTGTTGAACCCGATGACAATGAACACTCTGTGGAGAAACTGCTCCACAAAATATTGGGCTACCGTATCTTTGAGGATCGTGAGGGACGAATGAATCTCTCTCTACAACAGGTCGCGGGGGGGCTGCTGCTGGTTCCACAGTTCACCCTGGCCGCCGACACCCGTAAGGGGATGCGCCCCGGATTCTCTACAGCCGCCCCTCCGGAACAGGGCAGACGGCTGTTTCATCAGCTGGTAGCTCGTGCCAGAGCGCTCTATTCAACCGTTGCCGAGGGAGAGTTTGGCGCCGATATGGAGGTCTCTCTGGTCAACCAGGGACCGGCAACCTTTCTGTTACAGACAGCAACAAATCCCGATTTTTCAGCGCCACATTACGCCCACTCACCTCAATCACCCCCGCACTTTTCAGCCGCTGAAAAGAGCGACTAACTGTCTCAATAGCAAGCCCCAGATAGCTTGCAATATCCCTTCTGGTCATCGGTAGACGAAACTCATCGGCCGAAAAACCGTGAAACTCCAGCCGTTTGGAGACCATAAAAAGAAAGAGCGCAACCCGCTGCTCTGAGCGGTGAGCGGCCATCAGGCCCGTCCACTGCTCATTACGAACCTGATGGCTCATCGCGAGCAGTAACCCCTGATAAATATTGCCGTGGCTCTTATCCTCAAGCGAAAAGGAACTCTCTGGAATGGCGCACACCTTACTATCCTGCAGCGCCACAACCGTACGTCCATACTCCCCCATACTCACCGCCTCAGAGCCAACAATCTCTCCTGCAAAATAGAATCCGGTCACCCGTGACTCTCCTCCGCTGAGAGCTGCCTCACTCTTCAACGCCCCCTCATTCACTGCATAGAGGTTGTTAAAGCTCTCTCCCTCCCGACAGACCGGCTCACCTTTCTGAATATTGGATTGAGGGGGAACCGTCCCTAAAGAGGCGTTGTCGTCATCTTTTCCCTGCTCACGACAGACCTCACTCAGCTCACATTGCAGGCACTGTACAGCGTTCTCATTTTGATGTGTCATGGCGTTATGGTCTGGTTGGAATGTTGCGTAAATATAAACTTATAACGACTAGATTATGACAACTATTGATCTTAATCAACTTCTGCTCCACTTTTACCCATTGCACCCCCCCCAACCGAGGATTCTAGGTTCAAACCGAGTACAGAACAGGGTATTCTATGGCCCACACAAACAAACCTGAACCGAGAAGCTGTGCGACTGATGATAAACCGACAAGCTACTGTTGAACGCAACACACTAGAGACCCAAATAGCGGTCACGATTGACCTGGATGGGAACGGAGAGTCCACACTCCAGACGGGCCTCCCTTTTCTCGAACATATGCTGGAGCAGATTGTTCGCCATGGGATGATCGACCTGACCATCAAGGCCAAAGGGGATCTCCACATTGATGGACATCATACGGTTGAGGACATTGGTATCACCATTGGACAGGCCGTTGCCAAAGCACTTGCCGATAAACGGGGTATTCAGCGCTACGGGCATGCCTATGTCCCTCTGGATGAGGCCCTCTCCAGGGTGGTGATCGACTTTTCCGGAAGACCGGGTATAGAGTTTCACACGGAGTTCCCCACAAGTACCATTGGTGGGTTCGATACCGAGCTCATCTTTGAGTTTTTTCAGGGCTTCATCAACCATGCCGGGGCAACCCTTCACATGGACACCTTGCGTGGGCGTAACAGCCACCATATTGCCGAGACCCTGTTCAAGGCCTTTGGGCGTGCCCTGCGTATGGCCATTTCCCATGATGAACGTATGGGAAGCCAGCTTCCCTCCACCAAAGGGGCGCTCTGACCATGCCCTCAATCGCGGTGGTCGATTATGGCATGGGAAACCTACGCTCCGTCTCCAAGGCGCTGGAGCATGTCGCTCCTGAACTAACCGTTGAGGTGACCGACCAGCCAGAGACCATCCGTAGTGCGGATAAGGTTGTCTTTCCTGGTGTCGGAGCGATGCGTGACTGTATGGCAGAGTTGCAACAGCGTGGTCTTGCTGAGGTGGTCTGCGAGGTGGCCACAGACCGCCCTTTTTTCGGTATCTGTCTCGGTATGCAGCTGCTGCTGGAACAGAGTGAGGAGAATGGTGGCACCCGTGGGCTTGCTATTCTGCCAGGGGCAGTCCAACAGTTTCCAGATCCGCTCTATGACCAGCATGACCGTGAAGCCACTCCCCGGGAGCGTCTAAAGATCCCGCACATGGGGTGGAACCAGGTAGAACAGCAGGTAGATCACCCGATGTGGCACAAGATTGAGAATGGTAGCCGCTTCTACTTCGTTCACAGCTTCTATGCGGTACCAGGAAGGGAGAACGAGACTGCCGCCACCAGCCACTACGGTTTTGAATTTGCCAGTGCCCTCTATCAGAAGAGTCTGTTTGCCACCCAGTTCCACCCAGAGAAGAGCCAACATGCCGGACTCCAGCTGTTAAAAAACTTCGCCCAGTGGAATGGTCAACCCTGAACCGTTACTCAATGGATACCCCGAAGGAACCCCCTATGATTATCATCCCTGCCATCGATCTAAAAGATGGAAAATG
>JABHIC010000087.1 GCA_018671205.1 Gammaproteobacteria bacterium | reverse complement strand
GGTGGATGTTTCAGTGGTGTTGTCTTCCATCCCTTGAGCTATATCATTCGCCCACCAGTTGTAGGCTGGGTGTGGTCTTGTGCGGCTAGAGCCTCCATCAATGGTCCCGTCGAAATAGTGCCATCTACTAACTCGCGTGAGTAGGCTCTCCATGCTTCTCTTGGTGTCACCGCTCCCCAGGTCACGACTGCAGCGTCCCTTGAGCTGTGTCTTAAGTTTCCTGGTAGCAAGTTTAATATCCGGGAATATTTTGCCCAGTTCCGGAGATAGGATGACTTTAGTCGGAAAGGAGCGGCCAATGGTTTTATAGTCGCGGACAATGGTGAGCAAGGCTGCAGAGATGTTGTCCAGCTGATCGGGGGATAGGGAGGCGAATTGGGTGCGATACAGGATCTTCCCGACACTGGAGAGGGCGAGTACGACTGCTTTAGTGGAAAGAGAGGCGAGTTTGGGTCCCATAGCCCGCGCAATATCTTGAGCTTGCTGTAAGAGGAAATCATATAGCGGGTCCCAGTCCCCATCGACGGTGAAGTGGATGCCCAGTATTTTTACTACCGCGGTTGCATTGCCCACCGGGACAGTCCGTTTCTCCCATTGCCAGGAGTAGTGGGTCACATCCCCTGGGTTGGCCCAGTTTGAGAAGCAGCGTATTTTGTCAATAGCTAGGTTCAGACCTGTGAGGGCCATGAAGCCGCTGATTATGATGGCATCCCGTTGGAGGCGCTCTGGTGTGCAGCAAGGGGTGATGAGGTCATCGGCGTAAGCGGCTGATCGTTGGTCGGCCACCTTACTGCCAGGGAGAAAGAAGAGAGGGCGACCTGGGGTGGTGTCATTATTCAACGTAGTTATAAGTATATCAAAAAAGCCTGTCCAGCCCAAGGTGGAGAGGACATCGCCCTGGGTCAGGCCTCTCTGTGCTAGCAAGCCAACTTCTCGGCATGTCCGGTGATGGTCAGTGAGGGGATTGTCCGCAGGTATACGTAGTAATGTTTCCGAGGCGTGCGGTGATCGAACGACAAAGATACCGCCATCGTCGAGTCGGCAGAACCACTTCGCAATGGGTTCGGGGATGCCCATCCTTCTCCAAATGGCATATTGTAAGTTTCGGCCGACTGAGTCGAAAGCTTTCCTGATATCCCAAGTTGATACTGTGAGCGGGGTGTCATCATTCTCCCTACAACTCTCGATCAGATTTATCAGTTGAATGAGCTCGTCCTGGACGCCGTGTTTAGGCGTAAACCCATATTGGTTAGTTTGCAGCACGTGGTTAATAAAGATGATGGGACGGATACGGTCAAGGATCATTGATGTCCATATTTTCCGTGTGACCTCGATGAGACCGATGGGCCGAAGGTTGCCTAGTCCTTCCTTTGTGACGTCCTTGATTAGTAGTTGGAGGGACTTGAGCTTCCAAAAGTCCGGAATAATGTTGGCCTTCCATAGGGTGTTCATGGAGTCGAAGAGGTGCTGTTGTACCGAGGGGGGAAGGATCTTGAGAAGGCCATAGGTGAGGCCAGAGAGGCCTCCGGCCGAGTTCCCACGCTTCCGGCGAAGGCAAAGCAAAAATTCCTGGAAGGTGAAGGCAGGTTCCATGGCTGCCTCGATTTCCGCTGTGATTCTGGGGTCAGCCGTGGTAGCGAATGCTTGGGCAATTTGCAAGATGACTGCTTTGGGCACTTGTGTGTTTGCGAAAATCTCTACAAATTTGTCCGGATGTTCAAGGAGGGATTCCCAGATGTGGGTGGAGCCAAGATCGGGAGATTCTAGACCAGCTATGGTTGGGAGAGCGTCCTCTGGATTTGCAAAGGCCCGTTCAAAGTGTGCTGTGATTAGTTGATGTATTCTAGCTGGGCAGGTGACCGTTTCCCCGGTGTCCAAGACGAGGGAGGAGAAGTTGTACGTAATGCTCACGTTGTTGGTGAGTGATTGTATCACCGACTTTAGTTTGTTTTCTTTGCGGCAGTTTTCCCTTTTGGTGACTTTGCAAGCTACATCCTTGGAAATCTTCTTCCGTCCCGCTGCCGAGTTGTTATTGAGGAGAGCTTTTGCTTCCGTGTCCAGTTCCTGAATTATGAGGTTCTGTCTCGCCGCGATCTGTGAGTTTGGCTCCTGTAGGAGGGATTCTAATATAAGTATCCACTGTTCAGGGGATCTGTATTTCGAGTCTGCGATCTGAGTCGTTTTTCCCCATTTACGGATCCTGCGGATGGCCGAAGATATCTGTCTGGTTTGGAGTTGTCGGGAGCGGAGGCATCTTTGGGCCTGGAGTAACGCAGCGCGGTTTCTTTTCATGGCCATGCTCTCAGTGGACCACAGGTGTTCATATCCCTGTCCTTTGGAGAATGCCGGTCTTGGGTGCTTCTTAAGGTGCCACTGGGCGATAGCCACGCATTTCCGGGATAATTCTTCCAGGATTGACTCTGCTAGGTAGGGGTTGTCCGTATCCGGCTGGAGCCTGAGAAGGGAACAGTCCGCCTGTATGGCGGCTATGGTCTTCGTATCCTGCGGGTCGAGTCTGATGGCTGGATGACAGCGTTGGTGCTCTGATTCAACAGTAGGGCCGGTGGCCGAGAGAGGTGCCAAATCCAGCCCAATCCATATCGGTACGTGGTCTGAGCAGTGTGGTATACACCAAATATCGGGGTCTCCAGAACCTCCACTAGCGATATGTTTCGAGGGGAGGGTGGTATAGCCGGTGTCTATTGCCGTCATTATCTCGTCATTCCTGAAAAAGGTGAGGTTGCAGAGGCCTCGTTTGGTCATTTGTGAGTGCCAGGAAGTGGTGAACCCTGCGGTTCTCAGTGCAGTTGCCGTCGGGGGTTCGTCGGTGTGAAGAGAGAAGTCCATGTTAAAATCCCCCATAATGAGAGAGTGATGTGTGTCTCCGCAGACAGAGCCGTTGCCACGTCCCCGCTTGAGGAGGATGGATGTTATCCAATTCGTCACTGAGCCCAGGTTTTTAGAGTTAAGGTAAATCTGGACTTTGTCCCAGAGTGCGTCGGAGGAGGGGCTCGGCAGTCCTGACTTTTCAGTCGGCAGGTAGAGGGGAGTCCAGTCAAGGGACTGGCCGCAGTATCGGAGGCGCAGTGTGTGGAAACAACCGAATCGGGAAGGGTCGGAGAATTCTCTTTGTATGGAGACTTCGGAGCTGAGCTTGATAATCGTGATCCCACCAGTGCAGTGGAGTTGGCCCGGGTTTTTTGTACCTGGAGCCGGACGGGATGGTATGACTATGGCGTGTATCTTGGACCCAAAGACGCGTCGGAGATGATCTTTGTGTGCCTTGATAGCGGAGGCAGTGTATCCAATCCTAGTGTCCAGTAGAGCTATGCAGTGGAGTTGGTTCGTTGCTGTATATCTAGCAATTTCTTGGAGGTATATGGCGGAGTTTCCGTTGCCATTAGCATTGCTGGTGGAGAGGCGTAGTCCTCTGGCGTTTGTCCCAAAGGTGTTGGAGCGTTCCTTGTCGTAGAGAGGGTCGAGAATCGTGCTGGGGTCAAAGGAGCCGGGGGGTCTGTCTTCGCTGGTCTGCTCTGGAGTGATATTTGCTGTGGCCGGGTCCCTTCTTCTTCCCCGTGGGCGAAACCGGGGGAGCGGTTTTGGGTTGGCAGGCTTCATTGGGGCTGTGGTTTTAACTACTGGTGAGGAGAACGTGCCTCCCATGAATAGTTCAATCGGGCAATCGCTTGTACCATGTATCGCTCGGGTGAGCTCCAGTATAGGGTGTTCATCGACG
>JABHIC010000086.1 GCA_018671205.1 Gammaproteobacteria bacterium | reverse complement strand
TCAGATGATCCCTTGGCGGCACCACGTCCCTTTCCGTCGAAAGCGCCATCAGCAGAACCGGTTCCGTAACCAGACTGGTTGTCGTCACCACCGAAGAAAGCAGAAGCGCTAGAAGCAACAGCAACAAGAGCGATAGTAGCAATAATTTTTTTCATGATAAATATCCTTTAGGTAAAATTTAGAAATTGGCTAGTAAGATTTTCGTGAGGAGATCTCTTCATCCCCTCACAACATGGAAAGAATTATACAATAATATTATTGAATGAAAAGACAAAATAATCTATATGGGTATTTGTTTTATTTCGGAAGCCTATCCGATTTAAACCTATCCTGCAGCTGGTAGAATAAAGTCAACTTTTAGCAGCTGAGTAAACGTAATGGGTGCCTCTAATGTCAAACCAGTTCCGTAGCATCAACCGAAATACTCTATATCTGTTGCTACCAGAGAACCACTTGGCTCGATTCAAGTCGCACAGACTCAATACAGAAGCCCCCTAAGAAACCTCTGCAGACCTGGAGACTGACAAAATGAAAGTACTGGTAATTGGAAGTGGTGGTCGTGAGCATGCTCTGGCCTGGAAGGCGGCGCAATCCCCGGAGGTTACTGTAGTCTATGTCGCTCCGGGTAATGCCGGAACCCAACAGGAAGAGAAGCTGGAAAATGTCCCCATCAATGCGGATGACATTGATGCACTGGTTCAATTTTCCCAGCAGAATAATATTGACCTCACCATTGTTGGACCGGAGGGGCCTCTGGTAGATGGTATTGTTGATACCTTTCAGGCGGCCGGTCTGCGCTGCTTTGGCCCCACCAAAGGGGCTGCACAACTGGAGGGGTCCAAATCATTTACCAAGGACTTCCTTGCCCGCCATCAAATTCCAACAGCCGCCTATGGTAACTTTACTGATGTGGATGAGGCGCTTGGTTATCTTCACCGGATGGGAGTACCCATTGTGGTCAAGGCCGATGGGCTGGCCGCTGGTAAAGGGGTAATTCTGGCACAGAGTCTGGAAGAGGCTGAGCGGGCCATCCGGGATATGTTGGCAGGAAATGCTTTTGGTGATGCGGGCCACAAGGTGGTGATTGAGGAGTTTCTGAGAGGTGAAGAGGCCAGCTTTATTGTCATCGCCGATGGCACAAATGTACTTCCCATGGCTACCTCACAAGACCATAAGGCACTGGATAATGGGGACCTGGGCCCCAACACCGGCGGTATGGGAGCTTACTCCCCGGCACCGGTGGTCACCCCAGAGATCCACCAGCGGGTGATGGAGCAGGTAATCTATCCCACCATCAGGGGGATGGCTGCTGAAGGGAACGACTTTAGCGGATTCCTCTACGCTGGCCTGATGATCGATACAGAGGGCGAGATAAAAGTTCTGGAGTATAACGTCCGTTTTGGTGATCCAGAGACCCAACCCATTATGTTAAGACTACAGTCTGATCTGGTCGAGCTCTGCAATGCCGCCATTGATCAGAGACTTAACAAGATTGAGGCCGCTTGGGATCCTCGTCCCGCACTCGGTGTAGTACTGGCTGCAGGAGGCTACCCTGACCACTACAACAAGGGGGCTATCATCTCTGGACTCCCTTCAGAAAAGAGCGTTGAGCAGAAGGTATTTCATGCGGGCACTAGCGAACAGGCCGGCCAGATAGTAACCGCCGGAGGGCGTGTTCTCTCTGCCTGTGCACTGGGTGATCAGATCTCTGAGGCGCAACAGAAGGCGTATGCATTGGTACAGCAGATTGAGTGGGAGGGGGTCTACTACCGCACAGATATCGGCTACCGGGCGGTTGCGCGCGAGCAGGAAGACTCATAGATCCACGCTGCAATCCACCTTACACACGACTATGCCTACCCTACCACAATAAATTGTATTACTGAAAATACGACCCAGAAAAAGAGTGCAGACAGGGAGACTACCCCTAACGCAGGGAGCAATATGCTCGAGAATACTGAATCCATCTCCTCTAATACAGGCTCAAGCTGGTCTGTATCTACATGCCGACTATTGGTTGTATTCATGATGTGCTTTCCAATGTATATTGATAATAATGATTCTCGTTAATAACTA
>JABHIC010000085.1 GCA_018671205.1 Gammaproteobacteria bacterium | reverse complement strand
GTCTTGCCATGCCCCCGCTTTTTCCAGTCACGGTACTTATGTTTGTACCCCTTGATCTGGTACCAGCCCCGGCAGAAGGTCTGTTGCTCGGAATCAATCAAACCCAGCTCCAGTCCAGCCAGTGCAACCAGGGGTTTGACCGTGGAGCCTGGTGGATACTGACCACGGAGAAACCGGTTGAAGAGGGGGCGCTGTTTGGAGTCACGCAGCTGTTGGTAGGCATTTCGGCCAATGCCATTGACAAAGAGGTTGGCATTGAAGGAGGGGGTGCTGAGTACGGTGAGGATCTCTCCACTTTTGGGGTGAATGGCTACCACTGCTCCCCGATATGTCCCCATGGCTTCATTGGCGATCGCCTGTAGTTTACTGTCGATGGTGAGAAAGATGTTGTCACCCGGTGTGGGGGGGGTCTCCTCCAGTACCCGGATCACCCGTCCCAGCACGTTGCTCTCTACCTGGCGAACGCCCGGTGTGCCGTGGAGTAGTAGCTCATAGTGGTGTTCAATCCCGGTTTTGCCAATATGTTCAGTGGCCTGATAGAGAATGGGATCAATCTGTTTCAGCTCCTGTTCGTTGATGCGGCCAATATAACCCACCGTGTGGGCTGTCAGTGCATGCAGAGGGTAGTGGCGTGACTGATGGTCCTGAATGGAGACTCCAGGAAACTGGTGGCGGTTGACCTCAAAACGGGCCACCTCCTCCTCATTCAGGGAGAAGCGGAGCGGGACTGCGGTAAAACGCCGTGAGCGTTTTCGCTCACGCTGGAAACGGTCCAGATCCTCCTCATCAAAGGAGATGATTGTTGAGAGTCGGTTCAGGGTCTCCTCCAGGTCTGTTACCTGTGACGGAGTGATCTCCAGCCGGAAGGTGGTATGGTTGCTGGCCAGGACGACACCATTGCGGTCATAGATTTTTCCTCGTAGCGGTGGGATCGAGATGGTATGGATTCGGTTGTCATCAGAGAGGGTAGTGTAATGGTCATAGCGGAAAATTTGCAGGTTCACCATGCGAGCCACCAGTGCCATGATCATCAGGAAGATAAAAAATGCGGCAATCTTGACTCTGAAGCGGAACAGGCGCGACTCAAAGCGGTGATCTTTCAGGGCGGGAATCATCGACGGCGGGGAGACTGTATAGGAGGCTCTCGGAGCAGAAAAAAGAGCGGCCAGAGTAGCGGTGTGGTTAGCAGAGGTAGCCAGAATAGAGGAGATAGCAGGGCACCCTCTGTGGCACTGCGAAGCAGAAATTCAAGTGCAAGATTGAGCGCAAGGATCAGGCTAAAGAGCAGCATCTGCTGGATAATGGCGAACAGACGCAGGCGGAGATGAAACTGGAGAGTGATATAGGTGGTAAAGGCGAAGGTGAGCCCGTGGGTGCCGAGCAGGGAGCCGGTGAGGCCATCAACCAGCAGCCCGAACAGCCAGCTGCGCACCACCCCGTTTTGCTGTGGGAAGTAGGTGCCGAGATAAAAGAGTACCAGCATGATCCAGTAGGGTCGGTAGGGGCGGACGGCCTCGGGCAGTGGCACCAGTGTGAGTAGGGTGGCGGCAGTTAGCAGGAGGAGAAAGCGGCCCCACTCGGGGCTCGGGCGGCTGTTCATTGGAGAGGATCTGTTATGCTGTCTGGCCAGACTAGCAGCACCTCACGACTCCGCTCCAGGAGCGAGGTTGGGGTCAGCGTGATCTCGGAGAATTGAGCCCCCTCCTCTGCGTTGATGGAGTGGACGGTACCCACCGGGTAACCGTATGGAAAGCGGCCCCCAAGCCCTGAGGTGATCAGGGTGTCACCGAGGATCAGGTCACTACCTGATGGGACAAAACGGAGGCTGAGCCGGTTGGGGTGACCGGTACCCATCGCCAGGGTGCGTAGCCCATTTCTGCGGCTCTGAACCGGGATCGAGTGGCGCGGAGAAGAGAGGAGCAGAGCGGTACTGGAGTGGGGAGTGATACGGATGATCTGCCCCATTACCCCTGTCGCATCCATCAGTGGTTGACCCACATAGGCACCATCACGGCTCCCTTTGTTGAGTACAACCTCCTGGTTAAAGGCATCAAGATCTACCGCAATAATCTCAGCGAGTCGGACTTTGTCATCTTTCTGTACGGTACCGAAGATAAATGAGGCGTTGAGTAGTTTGCGCAGACGGCTATTTTCAGACTCAATGGCCTCCTGTTTCTGTAGTTTGTGCTGGAGTAACAGGTTTTTACTGCGCAGGCTGGCATTCTCTTCCTGCAGTGAGTCCTGAGAGCGTACCCCCTCCAGCACCCATAGCGAGAAGATACGTGGAAAGTCGATCAGATGGTGAACCGGGAGCATGGCATTCTCTATCCAGACTCGAAGCTGGTGGGATTTATGCTGTCGGTGGTCGATCACAAACAGCGTCAGAGAGAGCAACAGGATGATCACCATTTTCAGGGTGAGCGCGTTCCCCCTTCTGAAAATAGATTCCTGAGAGGTGGCTTTGAAAGGCAATGGTTAGGGAGCCTCTGATTAAGTCTGTGCGAATTGAGTCGCGTTAGTGTCCGTTATTCACTCAGAAAAGAGGCCACACCGATCTCATCCATCAACTCCAATGCGCGTCCTCCCCCACGGGCAACACAGGTGAGTGGATCTTCTGCTACCGCTACAGGGAGCCCGGTCTCTTCTGTCAGTAGACGGTCCAGGTCACATAGCAGTGCACCCCCGCCAGTCAGAACCATGCCACGTTCCGAGATGTCACCAGCCAGTTCGGGTGGAGTTTTCTCCAGGGCATCACGTACGGCACGGATGATCTCTGAGAGTGGCTCCTGGAGGGACTCCAGAATCTCGTTACTGTTGACGGTGAAGGCGCGGGGAATCCCCTCGGCGAGATTGCGTCCCCGGACCTCAATTTCACTGATCTCATCACCGGGGAAGGCGCTTCCAATCTCCATTTTGATCCGTTCTGCGGTGGCCTCACCAATCAGGCTGCCATAATTGCGCTTGACGTAGCTGACAATGGCCTCATCAAAGCGGTCACCTCCAACTCGAACCGAGGCAGAGTAGACCACGCCAGCCAGTGAGATGATTGCCACCTCTGTGGTTCCACCACCGATATCGACCACCATTGATCCACCGGGCTGTTCGACTGGTAGACCTGCACCAATCGCGGCCGCCATGGGCTCCTCAATGAGATGAACCTCACGCGCACCCGCACCCTCAGCAGACTCCTTGATGGCACGGCGCTCTACCTGGGTAGCACCACAGGGTACGCAGACCAGTACCCGGGGGCTGGGTTTGAAAAAACGGTTCTCATGAACCTTATGGATAAAGTACTGCAGCATCTTTTCGGTGATATTGAAGTCAGCAATAACTCCGTCCTTGAGCGGGCGGATCGCGGTGATATTTCCGGGAGTACGTCCCAGCATCCGCTTGGCCTCGGCACCAACCGCTGCAATCGTCTTGTTGCCTCGCCCCGTTTCTCGGATAGCGACTACGGAGGGTTCATTCAGAATGATCCCTTGGTTACGAACATAGACCAGTGTGTTTGCGGTTCCCAGATCAATCGATAGATCGTTGGAGAAGATTCCAAACAGGCGTCCAAACATCTTTTTTCCTTAATAAATGAGAGCTTGTAGCAAAAAAAGCCGTCGAACTTTAACAGTAGCTCTGCAGTGGGGCAATAGAGAGAGGGGGGAAGCGCATTGAATTGACACTATTGTTGTGGCGCTGTTAACCCACTTTGTGCTAATTTAGCACGCTTTATCAGATGGATAGGCAGATTGGCTCTGATTAGATCAGAGTGAATGGAATTCCACACTGTTGTGGTTGAAATTGGAAACAGGATTAGAAATGTCACTTGAAAAGAGAGAGATTGAGAAGATTGCCCACCTTGCCCGGCTGGCGATTGATGAGTCGGCCATCCCTGGTTATGCAGAGGATCTCACTGGAATCCTGGATCTGGTAGATCAAATGAGTGCTGTAGATACGGAGGGGGTTGAGCCGCTGGCCCACCCTCACGATGCCGTACAGCGACTACGTGAAGATGTGGTGACGGAAGAGAACCAGCGTGAGCGGCTCCAGTCGAATGCCCCACAGACCGACTCAGGTCTGTTTTTGGTGCCTAAAGTCATTGAGTAAAAGATTGAAGAGAAACGCTGAGCAACTTCTGTACGATTGCCTCACACCTATAGCGCTCCATAACCTGTAGAAAATTATATGAAAGAGAAAACATTAACTGAACTCGCCCTGCTTCTTCAGCAGCGAGAACTCTCCAGCGTAGAGCTGACCCAATACTATCTGGATCGCATTCAGCGACTCGACACGACACTGAACAGCTTTATTTCGGTGACCGGAGAAGAGGCACTGAAACAGGCCGCTGTCGCCGATCAGAAGATTGCTGTGGGTGAGGCGGGGCCACTGACAGGGGTGCCGATTGCACACAAGGATATTTTCTGTACCCAGGGGGTGCGCACCTCTTGTGGCTCCAAGATGCTGGATAACTTTATTGCCCCCTACAATGCCACCGTTGTTGAGAAGATGTCTGAGGCGGGGGTGGTGATGCTGGGTAAAACCAATATGGATGAGTTTGCGATGGGCTCCTCCAATGAAAACAGCTTCTACGGCGCGGTGAGTAACCCCTGGAACAGAGAGTATGTGCCGGGTGGATCATCGGGTGGCTCAGCAGCGGCAGTGGCAGCTCGGCTGACACCGGCAGCGACCGGTACCGATACCGGCGGCTCTATTCGTCAGCCTGCGGCGTTGTGCGGAGTTACCGGCCTGAAACCAACCTATGGGCGGGTCTCGCGCTGGGGGATGATTGCGTTTGCCTCCAGTCTTGATCAGGGGGGGCCATTGACGCAGAGTGCGGAGGATGCCGCACTGATGCTGAGTGCGATGGCAGGGTTTGACCCAAAAGATTCCACCAGTATGGAGCGTGAGGTACCCGACTACAGCGCAACACTGAACAACCCACTGCAAGGGGTACGCATTGGCCTGCCCAGAGAGTATTTTAGTGAGGGGCTGGATGGGGGGGTAGAGAATGTGGTGCAGGAGGCAATTGCCGAATACCGCAAGATGGGCGCTGAGGTGGTCGATATTGACCTGCCCAACACCCGTCTGGCGGTTCCCACCTACTATGTGGTTGCCCCTGCGGAGTGCTCCTCTAACCTCTCCCGTTTTGACGGGGTGCGCTATGGGCACCGTTGTGACGATCCGAGAGATCTGGAAGATCTCTACAAGCGCTCTCGTGGTGAAGGGTTTGGCGATGAGGTAAAGCGCCGCATCATGATTGGAGCCTACACCCTCTCTGCCGGTTACTACGATGCCTACTATTTGAAGGCACAGCGGCTGCGTCGTCTGATCAGTGAGGATTTTCAGCGTGCATTTGAGCGGGTGGATGTGATTATGGGGCCGGTGACGCCAACCACCGCATTTCGTAAAGGAGAGAAGTCCGATGATCCGGTTAATATGTATCTATCGGATATCTACACAATTGCGGTGAGTCTGGCGGGGTTGCCCGGGATGTCGATTCCGGCAGGGTTCAGTGATGGAATGCCGGTTGGTCTACAGCTTATCGGCAACCACTTTGACGAGTCCCGGTTATTGAATCTGGCCCACCAGTATCAGCAGGTGAGCGATTGGCATCGTCAGGCACCGGAGGATATGGCATGAGCACAATGATTTTGGCTTTGGAGAGTAAATAATGGAATGGGAAATAGTAATTGGGCTGGAGATTCACGCCCAACTCGCAACCAAGACAAAAATCTTTTCGCCTGCTGCTACTGCATTTGGCGCAGAGCCCAACACACAGGCCTGTGCGATTGATCTGGGTATGCCCGGTGTGCTGCCTGTACTGAACCGGGAAGTGGTCCGTATGGCAACCAAATTTGGTCTTGCCATTGATGCTGAGGTGGCGCACCACTCCGTCTTTGCCCGGAAAAACTACTTCTACCCGGATCTACCCAAGGGGTATCAGATCAGCCAGTTTGAGCTGCCGATCGTGGGTAAAGGGGTGCTTGAGATTGATCTTGAGGATGGCTCCAGCAAGACGATAGGCGTGACTCGTGCTCATCTGGAGGAGGATGCCGGGAAATCACTGCATGAGGATTACCACGGGATGAGTGGAATTGATCTCAATCGTGCCGGTACCCCCCTGTTGGAGATTGTCTCTGAGCCGGATATCCGCTCCTCCGCAGAGGCGGTTGCTTACGCCAAGAAGATTCACTCGCTGGTGCAGTATCTGGAGATTTGTGATGGCAATATGCAGGAGGGGTCCTTCCGTATGGATGTCAACATCTCTCTGCGTCCAGTGGGACAGGAGGCGTACGGTACCCGCGCCGAGATCAAAAATCTCAACTCTTTCCGCTTTATGGAGAAGGCGATCGCCTATGAGTTTGATCGCCAGATGGATATTTTGGAGGAGGGGGGCAAAGTGGTTCAGGAGACCCGCCTGTTTGATGTGGATAAGGGCGAGACCCGCTCAATGCGTTCCAAAGAGGAGGCCAACGATTACCGTTATTTTCCCGATCCTGATCTGCTACCTGTGGTATTGGATGAGGTCTATATCGAGTCGGTACGGAAAGAGCTGCCGGAGCTCCCCAATGAGAAGAAGCACCGTTTTATCACCCATCTGGGTCTGAGTAGCTATGATGCCAGTGTGTTGACGGGTAGTCGCGAAATGGCGGCCTACTTTGAGGCCGTGGCTGAGGCTGCCGGTGGCGAGAACAAGCAGGCCGCCAACTGGGTGATGGGAGAGCTCTCTGCCGCCCTCAATAAGGCGGGTACGGCTCTGGCAGACTCCCCGGTCACTGCCGGAATGCTGGGCGGGATGATCAAACGCATTGCGGATAAAACCATCTCTGGAAAGATTGCCAAACAGGTGTTTGAGGCAATGTGGAGCGGTGAGGGCAGTGCCGATAACGTGATTGAGAAGAGGGGGCTGAAACAGATCACCGATAATGCCGCAATTGAGTCAATGATTGATGCGGTGATAGCGGCTAACCCGGCCCAGGCCGAGCAGTACAGAGCGGGCAAAGAGCAGTTGTTGGGGTTCTTTGTCGGACAGGTGATGAAAGTATCGAAAGGGCAGGCGAACCCCGGACAGGTCAACCAGATTCTACGGGAGAAGTTGAAGTAGGGAATGTCATTTATAATCAGTTAGATAAAAATGATTTGACAAAAAAATAGAGGTGTGTAGAATACCTTCACTCTGAATAAAGCGGGAATAGCTCAGCTGGTAGAGCACGACCTTGCCAAGGTCGGG
>JABHIC010000084.1 GCA_018671205.1 Gammaproteobacteria bacterium | reverse complement strand
GGCCTTCGGCTAATGACCAGCGGTTATCTTTTATAGCCCCTCTGACCAACCTAGACTCAAACTCCTCTTCAAGAGAGAGCCCTGCTAACTCATCCGGTGAGATTGGAGTGATAAAACCGGGCAAGGCCTGCTTAATTAATAACGGTTTTTTCTGCCAATAATCTGACAAAAACTCCTCTTGGGAGATAGCGCCGAAGACGATCATAGTTTCGAGCTGCCGATTAGCGCTGCTAATGTTTTTAGTGTTTGGTGGAGAGCATTGGACATTGTGTTGAGTATAACAGCTTAGAGCCTCTGGCTGCTCTAGACACTCTCAACGCACAGCCGCTCTCATTATGACTCATGAAGAGGCCCATAGATCCACCCCCTCCAATACCAACTCAGAAGCCACCTCTGCCTGAACAGACAGCTCTTGCCGAATCTCTCCTCCTCCCCCCCCAGTTACCCACACTTTAAATAAATCATAACGGTTTTCAAGCTGGGCAAGAACTTCATTAAGCATTGGCCCCACTCCTGGTTCAGCAGCCCTTAACGCCTCTTCCGTACTTCGACCCAGCAGGAGTTCATTCTGCCCCTCTTGATAGTGTGCCTTGAGGTGTGGAGCACGCTGCAGTAGTGTTTGGAGGGTAGAACCAACAGCAGGCAGAATCAACCCTCCCTGATGCTCTCCATCAGTATCAACAAAATCTAGAGTAACCGCCGTACCGCAATCAATCAGGCAGAACGCCCCTTTGGTTCGTTGCCATGCGGCGACCATACCCAGCCAACGATCAACCCCAAGCTGCTGCGGGTTAGCATATCCATTGGTTAGTGCGCCCCACTGCCCAGCGCTCTGAATAATCTGAGGCTGTAGCGCCCAGCACTGCTGTACCCACTGCTGAAGCTGCTGCTCCCGTTGTTGACCCGCACTGTTAACCATCCACACTTGATTTGGGGCAGACTCTCGCCTCCAATATTCTGGGAGCTGCTCCAACTGCTCAGCATCCACTACAGTCATCGACTCCACACCATCTTCTCCACCCCACCCCCACTTGACTCGGCTGTTGCCAGAGTCGATCAGCAGCCGTCTCATGCCGCTCTATTGGTACTGAGGCGTAGTGATACATCACCACTGTAGTGGCGCTGAATCTCTCCATTGGACTCCACTTTGAGCGCTCCCATCGGATCAATACCACGCGCGACTCCGTGAATCTGCTTTCCCTCTTGGTGGATCACTACGGGCTGATCACAAACTCGATCGAGCGCCTCCCACTCCGGCATCAATGCGGCAAGCCCCTCTTTCTCAAAAAGATCCAGCAGAGGTAACAACCTATTGAGCAGCGCTGCGGTAAGCTGGTTGCGTGTTGGAGGCGCCTTTAGATGCTGCTCCAGAGCGGTCCAAGGTTGGTCAATCTGTTTCGACTGATCAGAGAGGGAGACATTCAGCCCAACCCCAATCACCACATCAGTTGGCCCATCACTCTCCCCTTCCAACTCAATCAACACCCCACCCAGTTTTTTGTCATCATAATGAAGATCATTGGGCCACTTGAGCATTGCACCATTCAGGCCGAGCTGTTCCACCGCCTGCGCCATTGCAATCCCCACCACAATACCGAGACCACTTAGCGCCATCAACCCACCAGAGAAGCGCCATAACAGAGAGAGATAGAGGCTGCCGCCAAACGGGGAGATCCACTGCTTTCCTCTGCGCCCCCGCCCACCAGACTGATACTCCGTCAGCAACACACTTCCAGTGGCCGCCTCTTGTTCTCGCAAGCGGCGCATTAACTCACTATTGGTGGAGTCACAACTCCAGAGGGTTTCGATCTGCGGCAGACGCGCCCGGATCTCCTGCTGGAGCAGCGACTGGACCTCGACGCGATCCAGCAGCGTAACGGGCGAACTCAAACGATAACCCTGACGCTGCTCAGAGTGGATTTTGATCCCACTCTCCTGCAACGTCTGAACCTGTTTCCAGACTGCCGCACGGCTGATACCAAGGTGCTCTCCCAGCATAGTACCGCTGTGACGTGCACCATCTGAGAGCCGTTGCAGCAGCCGCTGCTGAATCGGGGTGATCATTTAGCGGCTGCCATCTCCTTCGCCACCAGATACTCGATCACCTGAAACAGTTTCTTGATGCTACCGGCAGATCCCGCATCGGTCAGGTATTTACCTGCAACCACTACCGCAGGCACACCCTGAATTCCAGACTGGCGCGTCATGCGGTAAGCCTGCTTCACCCGTGACTGCACACCAAAGGAGTTCCAGGTCTTGCGGAAGGTCTCAGGAGCAACCCCCTGCTTCTCGAACAACCCCTCAATCGCCATCTCATCTGAAGCCAGATTGCGATTTCCTTCGAGGTGAATACCGTTAAACAGTGCAGGATGAACCTTGTCGAGCACCCCCAACAGTGCCGCAGTATAGAAGGCCTGCGCACCCTGCGCCCAATTTGCACCTAGGATAGCAGGCTGCATCTGGAAGTTTACATTCTTAGGCTTTCCTTCCAGCCAGTGGTGGACATCAGGCTCCATGCGAAAACAGTGGGGACAACCGTACCAGAAGTACTCACGCACCTCGACTTTACCCGGCTCATCAACCGTACGTAGAGGCTTGCTAATCCGAGTGTACTCAACCCCCTCCATAAAATCTTCAGCTGCCAGTACGACACTACTCATCAACCCTGCAACCAAGGCTACCGCTGTGATCCATCCTCTTCTCATTACACCATTCCTCTTCGTCTTCTGTTTATTATCCGGTCCATTTGGACAGCGCTAATGGTAACGCGGTTCCTCTACTCTGTATTAATCCTTGCATAAATATTTGCAGTTTCTACCCCCACCCCAACCCTCCCCCTGCAAGGGGTAGGGGGTTTTGTTAAACAAAATAGTGGGGCATAAAAAAGGCCGCACAGCGTGCGGCCTCTTCAAGCTTACCGATATCGATTACAGGCCAGACTGTGACAGCATGTAGCTAATCGCAGCTTTCAACTCTGCATCACTCAGAGAGGAGCCGCCACGAGGTGCCATTGCGGTACCGGGAACACCCGTCACTGAACTCTTGACCAAGCCATCCACACCGCCCGCCTTCTGCAGACGTGGCTCCCAGTCAGCCTTCATACCAGACTGTGGTGCTTTCAAGGCTGGTGCTGCAGGTCCGTGACAAGCAAAACAGTTTGCCTGATACAGTCCCGCGCCATCCCCTGCACCACCTGCCGCAGGGGCAGCTGCTGGAGCTGGTGCTGCTGCAGGAGCAGCCGCAACTGGGGCCGCAGCAGGGGCTGCCGCCACTACTGGTGCAGATGCTGCTTTGGCAGCTGGCGCACCCATCGAATTCAGGTAGGCAGTAATTGCAGAGATATCATCATCCGTCAAACTGCTGGCAACTTCGCGCATCATATTATTCGGATCATTTACACGTGCATCACTACGGAAGGCGTTGAGCTGTGCAACCGTGTAGTCACCCAGCTGTCCACTCAGCGCAGGCCACTTAGCGAGATCATTACCCGCAGCATCTGGGCCGTGACAAGCCATACAGGCGCTTATGCCACGATCCATGTCACCGCCTTGGTAGAGCGCCTTACCCTTGGCAACCAGACCCGCATCAGCAGCAGCGCCAGACTTACCTGCAACCGTTGCATAGTAGGCACCGAGATTAGCCATATCGGCATCACTCAACCCCAACGCTTGACCGGTCATCAGCACATCTTTACGTGCGCCGGACTTGAAATCTTGCAACTGCTTGACGGTATAACCCGCGTTCTGTCCCGCCAGTGAAGGTACCGCCTTGGTCTTACCAGGGTTCATGGGATCAGGGAACGCCGGGTTACCCTCACCATTCATGCCGTGGCAGGCACCACAAACTGCAGCCTTCGCCTTACCCGCATTTACATCACCAGCAGCCAGTGCTGCCCCGGAAACGGTCAGCGCAAGCGCTGCAACCCAAGTTTTTGCGCAAGTTTTTGCACAAGTTTGTGTCCAAGCGACCTTCTTCATTAATCTGTTCCTTAAATTTCTATAG
>JABHIC010000083.1 GCA_018671205.1 Gammaproteobacteria bacterium | reverse complement strand
TCGAACAGCCCCCCTATGTTGGGGGTGCCTGTAAGAGTGTCTGCCCAGTAGAAGTCATTAGGGGCGAAGAGGCCAAGAAGCACCTCTTTAGCTTCGATTGTGAAGGTATTGTCAAGCTCCGGATAGAAAATAATTTTGTCCTTGACCGATTTCGTGATTAGTTTGTCTCTTATTTTCTCCACCGATTCATTACTGGAATACGCATCGGCTATGAAGTTGAGAATTTCGGGCCGGGACCAGCTCTTGACAGGACCTCTCCGTTCTGGATGGGCACGTACGAATTTGAGACTCAGGGCCGGCATGATATTCTTAACTCGACGCATAGCTCTGTAGGCGGAGGCATGAGGCTTCGCCTCAAGTGTTCTGTTACCGTGAATCTTCATCTGCTTGCCCAGCTTGGTCAGCGTGCTTTTGCTGTCTGTATGTATTCGCCTAATACCCCCTCTGGCGAGCGCGAGTTGCGTGCCCGCCGTAAAGGTGAGCACTTCAGTTTTGTTGCCCGTGCTCATACTTTCTGGGAAGTTAACAATCCGAATTACAGCCGTCGGGCCCTTGATACTCGGGTTAGATCCCCCATGGTCATCATCGACAACAATGGCACCGCATCCGACTCGATGTGGTCCGCGGGGGTCCCACTGGTGGGCACAAGTGGTGTTAGGTGTCTTGGACCCGGCGTCTGTAGCTAGTGTGGTAGGATCCCCTCCTGCCGCTCTGGGGATCTCTTGGGCCAGCGAGACTGCCCATGCAGGTGAAACATTACGGTGGGCTGACGGGCATTCCGGTACGATCCATTTAGTGCAGAACCTGTTTTCTCCCATGATTCGGAGGAGGGGCTTGACTGGACCGGTGCTGACGATCTGGTCCGCCTGGATCAATCCAAAGCCTAGACCTATGCAATGGTGCTGGATATTGTCTAGCATGCAACGTCCGCGTCTGACTCCGCCCATATAGAGATTGGTACCGCCTACAGGCTGCACAATAAATCCCCGTTGATCATCCCTGTCCGCTTCTTGGCGTCGATACATAGCCCCTGCTATGATAATGTCCTTGATACCTCGGTCCATTATGGTTCCGTCGACCTCGAAATAGGTGCATTCCCCGTAGTCGCCCCCCGAGAGCAGTAAGATATGTCCCGCACTGATGGTCCGGATGCCAGGTTTGGGGACTTGGTACAGGAGAGCCTGCAACTCTATGCTAAGATCCGTAGTGAGCTGGTCTTGACTACGTATCCATGAACATAGGTTATTGGTAAATCCTTCCTTGAGGTCTTCGATTTGCTGCACTCTGTAAGTCCTCAGAAAGTCAACAATTGTGGGGTTAGCCTCTTCCTGTTGTTCGTAGAACCCCATTCTATTAGGTCTAGTTGGGTGGGCGCGCTTCATTAAAGTCCTCCGGCCTTTCAGTGCTTCAATAAGAGGGGTAATATAGGCGAACTTGGGCGGCCTCTCTAGGGCCGCGTAATCGGTGCCCTTAACTTCAGGGGCATCTCTTTCGCGTGGGAAGCCACGTTCGATCATACCTCGCGCCGCTGCGCATGCTGGGAAAGACCCAAAGACGCCTCGGGACAGTATTCGATTCCTTGACTTCAGTGCCTCTTTCATCAAGTCGGGAAGACCCAAGCCGTTGGTAGTGCAGTAAAGTAAGTGTTCAGCATAGGTAGCCGGGAGGCGGAGGGTTTCCCGTAGCAACCGTGAGACCAGCTGCTTTAGCTTGGCCAGAATTTCTGTTGGCCAGGCTGATAGGCTAGTAGAATAGTTAAGTCGCGCCATCGTGGAGGACACTAGGACAGCGGCTTTGGTCATTGGAGAGGCCCGAGACGGTCTGAAAATACGGGCTATTCCTCGGACTTCTGCCATTATACTGTTAGCTTGCTCCTCCCAGGTGTAACCCAGGTTGAGCCCTATCCCTAGTATCTTGGCATTTGCCTTACTCCCTTCTAAGTTGATGGCTGTGGGCACCCACCTCCAATCATAGACTATAACCGGGGTGTTGTTCGCCGCCGTGGACATAGCGCGGAATTTGCTAGGGTGGAACTTGGTTCCCATTATGCAATTGAAGGCTGAGATCAGCTCTGCCAGCTCCTGGGTATGCTCTCTTGTGCACGTCAGGCTTGTCAGATCGTCCAAAAATACCGTCGGAGTTAATGTATAATGATGTATCCCCGAGATAGGAGCTTTCGGGTATTTCTCCCTGTTGCAATCGTTTAATGCGGTGATGAGTATGTCAAAAACCAAAATCCAGCCGAGCGGGGACTTAATATCCCCCTGTGTTAGTCCTCGCTCGTGGGTCAGTCCCAGCATCTTGAGGATTTTGCGGTGGCTCTGGTCTGAGACGTGCCGTAGATTAAGCCCTTTCATCTGTTCGGCTGCGAAGGGGGTGAGAGCTATAAAGCTGCCACCCAGATCAAGCGATAGTAACCACATAGCTGTTCCTTTGGGGACGCCCACTCGTCGCCACGCCATGTACTGGACATGATTGCCTATTGAATCGAAAGCCTTCTTGGTGTCCCACGACATAAAATCCAGATGGATTTCCCTGTCACTATCCTCTTTGCATTCCTCCCAGTCCTCCTGCATGCGTTCAATCATGTTCAGGGTTTGAATCAAGGCTGTGTCTGTGCCCTTCCCCCGTAGACCCCCACAGTGCTGGGCTTGTAGCCCTTGATGCCTCCGGAGTGCTTGTTGGATCCGGCCCAATACTAGCTTGGTCCAGATTTTCCTCGTTACCTCTATCAGTCCGATGGGCCGGAGGTCGTTTGCTCCTCTAATAACCGGGATCGAGGGTTTAGGGATACCATGTAAGCCCTTCTCCTTCCAGAACCCTGGGACCGATTCTTCACGCCAGAGCAAGTGCGACAGATGGAAGATTTTAAGTTTGATTCTCCTTGGCAGCAGCTTAAGCGCTTGGTAACTTAACCCAGACAAGCCAGCAGACGTCGATCCCGCGTTCATCACGACTCGGTCCCACTCATCAAAAGAAAACGGCTTCGAAAGGGACCTTGTCATTTCGTCCTCCATGGCGTCTCTGGTTGTAGGGCCGCACATAGCCCGGCCAATAGCATCGAGCAATTTCCTGGGAATAGGACAGCCAGGAGTATTGCTGTAGTAGTCTCCAAGCGCTAGGGGGTCTGATAACATCCTTTCCCAGTGTTCATGAGCAGGGAGACTGACTGTTCCGTCCGGTGTGGGCTCCAGACCAGCTTGTCGAGGCCAACTGTCTGCTGGATTCGACCATATCTCTTGGTATTGCTTCGAGAGTTCCTTGTGGATAGCTGCCTTGTCAACAGAAGGTCCGTCGGGTAGTTCCATCTGACGAAGGCTCGGGGCCGTACGGTGGCGGTTCAGGAGTGAGTTAATAACCTTTTTGAGCTCTCCTTTCTCCGCCTTGAGCTCCCTTGCCTTCGTTTTTTTGTTAATGTCAGCCTTGGTCTCTTCCCGCTTCAACTTTGTCTCTTCGTCTTTGACCGCCTTGATATCAGTCTCCAAGCTTTCTTCCATTTCGCGAATGGACTTGCATCTGGCCCACCATTCAACAGGCCTTGGCGTCCCCCATGTGAGAGGGGGCCTCTCCTCCTCGTGGAGTTTCCACACTCTCCCCAGCTTCCGGGACCAGTCGTTGATTAAGCGTTTGGCTCGCTGCCATCGGTGCTCATGACTAATGATGGAGCCATGTCTCGATCGTTGTTGGGTTGTGATCACCCTTAACTCCAACAAGGCATCCAAATGAATCTGCACCGATTGGCCTAGTCTGCTGAGGCCCTTGGTGAGTCGGATTTTGACTGGGTGTTTGTGCGCTTGCGCTTCCTTGTCAATTCTGCGGATCTCAATCCCAAGACGCCGGCTGATGTACTCAAGTTGGTGCCCCGCCTGGTCCGCTGAGGTCGTGCGCGTTAGGCCCTCTTCCGCGAGTAATGCCGTGGAGGCTTTCTCTAGGGCCGCCTGAATCTCCAGTCGTTTGTCTTCAGATGATAGGTCGAATTTGACTGGGAGAGTAGGGACAGCTCGCTTGCTTCTAGATCCACCCAGTTTGGGTATCTCAAATTCTCCAACGACCGGGACATGGTCGGCCAGTCTCGCGTCAACCGGAATATAGGCCCGTTGCAGCGACTCAGGCCCCATGTCAGTAAAGACGTGGTCGATCATTGTTGGGAGCTTAGGATTACCATAGTAGGTTCCTATCCTCTCACCCGTTCTGCTGCAGTTGCGGGCCCAGGAGTCTTTAAGCCCTATTGACTCAGCCCTGTCGCGGAGCGAACCTACAATAAAATCGTCAGCCTCGTAAACCTGGTTCAAATCTCCCATGAGAATATTGCCCAGGCTGCAGGGGTCTTGAAGCGAGCGGGCCACCGAGTCCTCGATGAGGATCCAACCCCAGTCTTGGGCTGTCTTGGAGCTCTTGTGTTCGCCCTTTGGTCGCTGGTCTACTTCCTGGAGGTGCCATTCTTCGACTTTTTTGCCAAGCCCTCCGGCTGCGCCAGTCGCGCAGGGTATATAACCCACTACCCAGGAGATTGAGTGTGTACGCCCTACCCCAATCTTGACCTTGGTGATAATGCCATGACCCCCTGGGTCAAAGCCAATGTTTCTTACGGTTAGCGTCGGGGTGGGGAAGAAGATAATGATGGAGCCTCCTACATTCTGGTGCCGAGTGGAGGCCGTGTCGGGGTCATGGGTCGTAGGCGGTTTCCCAGCCAGGACCCGGACGACACAATCAACATTAAAGGCGTCCCTCCACTCCTGTTCAATGAAGGCCGCTCGGCCTGGTGGGACCCGTGAGTCAATCAGGCACACCCCATCGAGGTCTTGATCGTGTACCATTTTCCGCACGTAGCTAATGATTCGCCTGTCGTGATAATTGCCGTTGATGTTCCAAGCGGCTAGTTTCATAGTCCCACTTCGACCTGGGCGCTTGGGTTTTGGCCTTGGCTGAGCTTTCGCTTCCTGGGAGAGCCCTTCCCTGGAGACTTGCTTCAGTGGGGGAGGCGGTCTCAATTGCTCCGGTATTGGGTTCGGGCTCTGGGGTGGCTCGTTACCCTGTGCATATTCCGGCCACAACAGTAGTAGTGGAGTGTCCTTCGGAAGGTCCTGGGTTGCATAGACTACTGGATGGCCACCTTCGGAATAACCCCATCCGCAGTTTGCGTGTGTCGGGTCGGCAGTGCGCTGGATTGCCGGCAGGTAGTTATAGTGTAGGTGCTGGTCTAGTGTCCGGGTACTCTCTGGGATGTGAAAAATATTCCATTGAGAGTTGGTCAACAGTAGATGTGTAGGAGGCTCGTCGTTCTCTGTGTTCTTTTGCATCGGGACTGTGAGCCTCACCCGTTTTCGTTTGCTTTTGGTTGGTTGGACAGAGCCTAGTGCAACTGCCACAACCGAGTTTTCTTTTAGTCCCCCCGGCAATGTTACACATACTTTCTGAGTGAGGGGGTCGAACCCCAGCGCTCGTTGTTCAATACCGTCGGGTGGTCGGAATTCCCGTAGAGTGGGGTCGTCGTTAAAGGCCTGAAAGGTGGGTAAACCGCCGCCTCCTTCCTGGTGGTGGGCTCGCATCTTCCGAATTGCATACAGATCGCTATGCCATGCTCCTAGCTCAGCCCTGTCCACCTTTGTAGTTTCCGGCTGCGGTTGGCTAGCTGGAGGGGATTCATTCTTCCCGGACGGTGAGTCGATTTCCGCTACCATCTCCCCCTCCTTTTCCTGAACGGCGGTCGTCTTAGTGGGGGGGGGCTCAATCCAACACCCTTGATCGTTGTCCATGGACTTGGTATCCAGGGTCCCCACGGCGGTAAGATCCTGGCCAGCTGAACCTGCCAAAAAGGGTCTAGTCGGTGGTCGCCACACTGGTCGGGTAGGGGAGCAGGGAGGTCCACGGAGCCCACCTTCGGACAGCACCCTGAATGGGCCGATCCATGCCTCCTCTGGGGTATCCGCTCCTGGTCGGCCTCTCTTGCTGCTCTGGAAGAGCTTTGACCCCGCTGTGGGGAGCCTGGCGGGGGGTGCGGCCAGTCGACTCGGCGGAGTAACCGTGTTCGAGTGCGCAAGCGGGTCAAAAAAGGCTCGGATAGAGGCGACACCCCGTCTGGGAGAACTCTGGGTGCCCGGATGAGTGCATGCCAGGACTGGGTTGACGGTGGCCGCACCCATGCCAGTGGCCGCAGTGCCGGCTGTAGTTACTTTCATGTTGATCGCGGTATCCCCAGGGGTGGCATTGTTGGTCACCTCTGCAGCCGCGGCAAGATAGGTGGGAGCAGCGTCAGCAGCAACTGGAGTGGATGTCTTCGTGTCGTTTGGGCGTTTCCGCTTTTGTCCGACCACCTCCGGTGGTTTCCTGATCTCATTGGCCGTATAGGCGGGTCGGGTTTCGTCCCCCTCATCGAGGACCAGAGGTTGAAACCGTGATCCCACGCCTGTCACTTGCGACTCCGCTGTTAGATTTGCCAGGTCTCTTCTCGCCCCTGGCCTCGAGGGCCGGTGCCAGGCCCGCCGACCATGTTCTTTGAGTTGGGCTAAGCCATCTCGGACGAAGTGGGTCAAATTCGCAGACGGTGAGCGGTCTCGGGCTCCCAGTCGGGTCGGTCCAACGTACGCGTAATGGTCTGGGAATATGGCTATGAGCTGATTCGGATGGTTCACCAGCTGTTCCACCTCCGCGGCGCGCAGACGGTTCGGCATGATGATGGTCCCAAGGGTGTCGGATCCGGCATGGATCTGGAGCAACATATGGGATACGTTGTGTAAACCTAGCACTGTGCTGACCTCTGTCGGATTGAGCCACTTTTGGTATGGTAGTGGCTCTGACCGGTTTACGTGCTGTTTCAGCTCCTCCAATCGCTCCAACATTGCTGGGATTAGGTCATCCGCCTGCCGCAGCCATCGTTCTTCTTGGGGGAAGCCCGTTACCCGGAGCACGGCTTGACTCTGTGTGAGCATCTCGGCCTCGGTCGTCCGGCATTGGCCGTCTCTGGTCGCATATGCTGCAGGAGGCCGTAAATTACTCCGAGCTTCATCGATGGCTTGGGCAGGGGCATGGATACCACAGCTGCCGTCTCCTACGGTGTTGTTATATGTACGCTCTGCCAGACGGCATTGTATTTCCCAGCGAGACGCACCGTTCCAGGCAATCGTCGCCCACCGGTCCCAGACATCCTCCGGGGCGTCATGGTTGGGAGGGGTATCAACGTGTCGCATGCTGTCGGGATTCAAGAGGAGACGACACCCTTCCAACGGGAGTCCTCGGTACCCAAGGGCAGATTGATAGCCGGGGCCATCCCCCTCGGAATTACCGGAGACACTGGCTCCCAACCCCACAACTGAAGGGTGAGGTGCGGACAGACGCGCACCAGCGTAATCAGGTGAGCTGTTTGGGTGCTCCAGAGTCAAGGCCAATCCCGCCCGAGTTGCCACCACGCACAGGAGGAGGAGTATGAGCAGCCGCTGTTGCTCGGTCACCTGAAGACTCACCCATAGCCAGTGTAGCAATCCAGTGGGTGGCAATACTTGTCCACTGCGATCAGTTGCCGCTTTGATGGGTATCCCCTTGCCCGCCTCCCCTCCATGTGTGTAGTTCACGGCAGTGAAAGTGGTATCCGCGCTGGCAATCGTGTTGGCAACACCATCAGCAGTAACACCAGCCCTATTAGTGGCAGCATTGTCAGCAGCGGCAGTGGCATCGGTGGCGCAATCTGTGCCACCCGAGATGATTCGATGGTTCGGGCTCCGGTCCACTTGGGTGTCTTCACGACCCTGTGGTCTCAGCACCGGATCCCTCGCCACGTAATCGCTCGAGTATGGCTCCGCTGCCTGTGTGCCACCCGAGGTGATCCGATGGTTCGGGCTCCGGTCCACTTGGGTGTCTTCACGACCCTGTGGTCTCAGCACCGGATCCCTCGCCACGCAATCGCTCGAATGTGGCTCCGCTGCCTGTGTGCCACCCGAGATGATTCGATGGTTCAGGCT
>JABHIC010000082.1 GCA_018671205.1 Gammaproteobacteria bacterium | reverse complement strand
GCAGGTTGACCTCAAACCCCGCCATTGCGTACGGATCACTGCTGGCAGAAGGGGGGGATGGGGTTAGCCAATCTGTTGTCTCCGAAAGGGGGGGCATCTCCTCTTTCACCATCGGAACGGTGTTGCTTGTCAGTTCCAAAACATCCCTGATCTGCAGGGGTTGAGGGGTGGTTTCCCCAAAGATCAGCTCAACTATGCCTCTGTCGCTATTCAGGTTTGAGATGGCTGCGCTAAGATCAAAATTTTCACCAAACAGGAAGGAGTCTGTTGTGTTGTGTTCTACAGCCAGTGCCACCTCGGAAAAGTGCTGTGTGGTGCCACTGGATAGCGTCATGCTCCCCTGGCTCAACAACAGGCTCTGCTGAATGGTCTGATTTACTGTGGTGGTATTCAGGTCAAAGCGGTTGATACCGAAATCATCGACACTCTGTAACTCCTGTGCAGAGCTTACTCCGTCCTGATCCAGGTCACGCCAGATTAGCAGGTTGCTGAATAGATGATCCTGATGATCAATGACCCCGTCCCGGTTCTCATCCAGCCTACCCAGTGCCCCCAGTCCGCTCTCTACCCCGGGTTGATGGTATTCTGAGAAGAGCTCCGTGATATCGTCAATCACCCCATTTCCATCCATATCCAGCGCCAGGAAGCCATCATCCGCAGAGAGCCAGTTGGTCGGGTTGAGGGAGCCATCAGGGCTCATGTTAAAGTGGTTTACCTCTTGAGCCTGGGTGAGTTCAATCCCATCTCCATCCAGGTCCAGAACAATCGGATCAACCCGCAGGGTGCCACTCTCGTTGATGATCCGGGCATAAATATCGTTGTCACCAGAACCATCATCACTCCAGGTAATGGCATAGCTGTGGTCTGACAGGTGGGTGATTTGTCCATCCCATTCGTTTTCAGCGGTGGCCACATTGACTAGGTACTCAGATCCCACCCTGTTCCCAACGGGATCAAAGCGTTGTGCATAGAGCCCCCAGCCATATCCATCCTGACCATCGGATATCCAGCTGACGACGAAACCACCATCATCCAGACCCTCGACAGAAGAGCCCTGCTGTTCACTGGCGGTGGTGCTGTTGACCTGAAGCTCATCTCCGCTCTTGACCCATGAGCTGGAGCCCGACTCATATTCGTAGCGCTGGGCTCTTACCCCATTTCCTGATCCATCCCCACCATTCTCATCGGTCCAGCTCACCACAAAGCCACCACTGTCCAGTGCGGCAATAGCGGGCTCGGATTGGTTATCCAGATCGGTAGTATTGATGACGAACTCGGCCTGCTTTTGGCTGCCGTCACTATTCATAACCCGTGCGTAGATATCCCAGTCACCACTCACGGCAGAGCTGTAGGTGACCACGTACTCACCACTCGTCAGTGCGGTGAGGGCATGGCTGGTTTTTGTGCTCAGGACCGATGTGTTGAGTGCGGCAGGGCCACTCTCAAAAGCCTCCGTCGCACCGCTATAGAGGGTGTTACCACTGCTGTCGTAGATCGAATGGAGCAGCTCATCCGGTGAGTCGGTATAGAGGGCATTGGTGCTGTCCGAACTCCAGCTCACCACAAAATTTCCATCACTCAATGCGGCCACCCTGGGGAAGCTTTCGTAGGTTGTATCGGCAACAATAATCTCATCGGTAGCGGCTGCACCCATCTCATCAAAGACCCGCATGATGATTTTGTCACTGCTATCAAACCAGATTGCCACAAACTCTCCGCTGCTCAGGGTGGTCACATCGAGACCGTTCTCTCCCTGCCTCAGAGTGGTCGTGGTATTGAGTAGGAAGGGGTCTCCCACCAGGGTTCCATTCGGTGAGAGGAGCTGAGCAAGAATGGCGGTACTGCTGTCATCCCCCAGTGGGTATGCACTATTTTCCGTCCCCTCCCAGATGATCAATAGATTCCCATTGTTCAGTGCGGTGATGGCGGGGCTACGCGCTATTCCGGTATCGTCGGTGTAGATACTGTTGTTGATCTGGATCGCATCATTATCCTCAATCGTTGCTGTGGCGATCATCTCACTGTAACTCAGTGGGTGGCCACTACTGCCACTCCAGGAGGTGTCACCAAGCAGCGTACCATCCAGTCCCGCATGGTCGGTATAGTTGATGACGGTATGACCATCGCCCTCGTTGAGTCTCCAGTACCCCTCTAGATTGGTCTCATTCCCGGAGAGCTCATGGTCCAGGTTATCCCCGATCTCTGTTGAGGTGCGGGCATCCGACCAGATCCGCACCTCATCCATCATTCCACCAAAGGTACGTCCGGAGTAGTCACTATCGGTGGCCCCACCGAGGGTGATATTTTGTGCGTCGGAGTAGTTGATCAGGCCACTGATAGCACCGCTGTCGGCGACCAGATCGACCCCATCGACATAGAGGTGGGTCGAGGAGCTGGTGCTGTCATAGGTAGCGGCGATATGGTACCAGCGTCCGGCAATTAGATTGGCACCACTACTGGTTGCGGTGCCCCAGGCCGCACTCTGTCCAATGCTCAGGGCAATCTCTCCTCCTCCGGCACTGAGGGTATAGCCACTGTTGACTCCTCCGGAGTCATTTCCGGCACTATCGATCAGGGTGTGTGTTGAGCTCCCAAGCGAGCTTTCGATAAGATCAAAGTAGACCCACGCCTCCAGTGAGAGTGCAGCGGTGGGTTTCAGAACATCCTGGGTGGCGATCGTGATATGGTCCCCCGTAGCCCCACTGAAGGTTACGGCGGTGGTGGTCTGCGCTGTGGGGTGAATCTCACTACGCAGTGGTTGTGCCAGGGTACTGTCCCACCCCGAACCATTGATCAGCGTACCATCGATACCGCTGGAGACACTATTCTCTATGATATTTCCAAAGCCCTCATTGAGCCTCCAGTAGCCATTCAGATTGTTCTCACTGCCTGCAAGCTCCTGATACTGGTTATCCTGAATCTCAGCCTGGCTACGTGCCTCAGACCAGAGGCGAACCTCATCCATCTGCCCCTGAAAATAGGCACCGTGGCCCACCTGCTGGTCGCCAAAAAGGAGATCAGAGCTTCCCGTATGAATACTGCTGAAGGCCGGGTTCTCCGAGTCGGAGATCAGACGTGTATGGAGTAACGCGCCATCCACATAGGTGTGGATAGCCCCCGATGTCTGGTCATAAACCAGTGCGACATGTGCCCAGTTATCCACTGCCAGAGAGGCACCCGTTCCGCCCCCTGAACTGATGCTGTTGATCCCATCATCACTCAGGTTATAAAAAATCTCTCCCTCGGAAAGGTAGAGCTGAAAGCTGCGCTCACTGTTGGTGTAGTTCCAGCGCGCAGCCAGTATCTCTATCCCTACCGCTTCCGTTGGCCTGAACCATCCCTCCAGGGTGAGGTTGCCACTGATATCCAGCGCCGCATGGTCAGCCACCACAATATAGTCATCGGTACCATCCAGTGAGACAGAGACGGTGCTGTTATTGATTAGTGTGGCGTTGGTGGCACCGCTTAACTGCAGAGCGATCCGTTCACCGGCCTCACCCACTGTATCGTCTATCGTGGTGATGGTAATAGTTTTGCTGGTCTCTCCCGTTGCGAAGGTGAGGGTTCCGCTGACGGCGGTATAGTCGCTGGGGGAGAGTGCCCCACTCTCCTGAGTCGCATAATCTACGGTAATGGTCTGGCTGCTGGGGTTGGATAGGGTAACGGTAAAGGTGACGTTCTGCCCCTCGGCCACCACTTGATCACTGACACTGATCAGTGGTCTCTCCTCCACTGTGGTGCTGCCGTTGTCATTGACCACCAGATAGGCCTGGTCCCCCTCATGCTGGTAGACCGAATAGCCAGTGGTTCCATCTACCGTTACATTATCATTGGAGACCTCACGCCAGAAGTTATCCAGGACTACCCGGTCATTCGTCTGACCATTGACTACCAGCACATGGTTGAGTTGCCCATAGCTTCCGCTCACCAGGCTGTTACGTCCCTCGGTCATCGCTATCAGGTCATGATAGCTCAGGGTAAGGGTGTAGTCCCCGCTGGATAGATCGATCCTCTCAATCCCGGTTATGGTGTTATTGGCGAGAGAGGTAAGATCCAGCGAGCTGCCGAGTATCAGCGTATCACTACCGCGACCCCCATCGATGCGGAAGAAGCTGTTGTCACTGACGTGGATGGTATCGTCTCCTGCACCGCCGTAGAGAACATCGGCTCCCCCCTCGCCGGAGAGGGTATCGTCATCATCGCCAGCAATGATGTTGTCTACAGCAGCAGTTCCGGTCATTGAGTTTGCACTATCATCTCCTACATCCGTGGCGCTGCTCCAGCCGTTTTGGCCACCGAAGATGACGTAGCTGGAGCCAGAATTCTCATTTCCATTCGGGTCTGCATTTCGAGCACCGATAATCAGGTCACCATAACCATCCCCATTGATGTCTCCGGCACTGCTGACTGAGGCACCGCTGCGGTCATCGATTGCCGCACCATCCAGACGAAAACCACTGCTCCCATCTAATGAGGAGAGTTCCACGGTTGCACCCCAGCCACCAGAGTGGCCAAAGACGAGATAGCTTGAACCGGAGAAGGAGTCGTTAGGGTCAGCAGCTAATGCACCCACAATCAGGTCACCATAGCCATCCCCATTGATATCTCCTGCCCCACTCACGGATCGACCACTCTGATCCAGTATCGCTACCCCATCCAGACGAAATCCATTGCTACCATCCAGTGCAGAGAGATCAAAATTACTGCTCCAACCATCTGTACTCCCAAAAATCAGGTAACTGGAGCCTGAGCTGTTGGCATCAAAATCGGCCGAATATGCGCCAACCACCAAATCTGCGATGCCATCCCCATTAAAGTCTCCCACACTACTGATGGAGTGACCCGTTTTATCATCCAGAGTCACACCACTCAGGCGGAAACCATTGTTACCATCCAGCGCAGAAAGGGCAAGCGTGCTACTCCACCCCGATGCTTGTCCAAAAACCAGATAACTGGCACCCGTCTCAACACCTCCGCTTTCAGCCGCGGGTGCCCCAATCAGCAGATCATCAAACCCATCCCCATTGATATCCCCCCCACTGTGGACAGAGGTACCACTCTGCTCCCCGTTTAGCTCACCATCCAAGCGAACCCCATTGGTGCCATCCAGGGTGGAGAGGTCAAAAGGGTGACTCCAGCTGGCGTTGTGTCCGAAAACAAGATAGCTGGAGCCCGCCCCTGAGAGACCATTGGGGTCTGCCTGATAGGCACCAATCAGTAGATCACTGAAACCATCTCCATTCACATCTCCCGCGCTGCTCACAGAATAACCACTCTGATCCAGTGTTGAGACCCCACTAAACTGAACCCCCAGGGTTCCATCCAGTGAAGAGAGGTCTACGGTGTCACTCCAGCTATCCCCTTTACCAAAGACCAGGTAGCTGGCACCGGCATTGGAGCCATTCGAGTCCACCTGATATGCGCCAATAATCAGATCGTCATAACCATCTCCATTGACATCTCCGGCACTACTCACAGCGTATCCGCTCATATCATCTGCGGCCACCCCATCCAGTCGAAACCCATTGCTCCCCGTCAATGAACTCAACGCAAAGGTATCTGCAACCGTGACGGTGACAGTGACACTGATCTGCTCAGAGGTGGTGGAGGTCAGGCCACTCTCATCGACTGCTCTGACCTCAAAAGCGTCATAGTCTCGGGTGTTGGGGACATTGGAGGATGGAGTCCAGTAGGCGTTGAGCGCTGCATCGATGCGGTCATTGATGGAGGAGAGATAGGGTTGGGCGGTTGCTGCATCGCTACCGATGCGTAATACCCCATTGATGGGAGGGTGCTGGACAATAAAGGCGGTTACTGAGCCATCACTATCTGTAGCAGTGGTGTAGCCCTGAATATCGGCAAAGGTGATCTCAGCCTCAGCGGGGAAGACGATACTCTGGAGGGTTGTGGCAGGTGTAGCCATTGTGGGTGGTAGCCCATCCACCCCGGTAACCGCAACAATTAATGATTCTGTATTGAAGGAGGAGCCATCAGCGCTGATGGTATAGGTGATGACCCGATCCTCTGTGCTCAGGTTCGTGGCGCTGTTTTCAAAGCTGATGCTCTGGAGTAGCCGCTCAATTGCCTCAGGCGTTGCGGCTGTATTGAGTGCAATTCCCAGTGGGGTAGTGCCATCGCTTCCCCCTGACAGGGTTCCGATCTCGATGCCGCCATAGGTAATGGAGCTATCCGAGAGGCCAATCTGCCCACTGGAGCTTCCCTGATGGATCAGAGAGAGACGGTCATTGACTGTGCCACCCGAGGTGATGGCAACCTGGATGGAGCCGCCGTTGTAGTTGTCACTGTCGAGGTCGGTAAACTGGGCATTGGGGGTGAGGGTAACTATGCCATGCCCTTCGGTATAGACGACAGGGGCGTGCTGCTCAAGGTCAAGATAGCCGATATCATCCGCTGACCCATCGATAAAAACCTGTCCATAACTGAGACGTGCACCATAATCTCCGCTCCAGCTCTCACTGCTATTGCCACTGCCGGAGTGGGTGTAACGGATATAGCGCACACCACTGCCGTAATCGCTAAAGGTGTGGGCATAGGGGGTAAATTGGTGGCTAGTGATGCTCTTTGTGCCGGTATCATAGGTTGCAATGACAGTGCTCTGGTCGGAGCCGAGGAGTTCTACCTTTAACTGGTAGCTATCGGGGAGATAGACCGCCTTGACCCACTCCTCCACGTAGATGGTGGGTGCGCTATCGAGATAGGCGGTGTCGGTATAACCACGGGTATAGAGGTCAATGAGCTGCTCGCTGGTATTGGTGGCACTGTCGTTGGTGATGAATTCCTGACCATTAAAGCTCATTCCAGCAGTCACAGTTGTCCAGTCGGTCAGACTCTCTCCACTGCCGTTGAGCAGCAGGTTCTGTAGTTCGCCACTCTGAATGCGGTCGTTCTGCTCCGCTGGGGAGAGTCGTCCCCCATCCAGTATGATTTGTG
>JABHIC010000081.1 GCA_018671205.1 Gammaproteobacteria bacterium | reverse complement strand
CAGGATGGTGTCTAGCCCCTTGTGGTAGAGGTGAGCAACATAGGATGACTTCGGGTCGGAGCCTTTGCGCGCCTCCAGTACGGTAGCCAGCTGGTTGAGGATATCGCTCATCTACTTCTCTCCCTGATTCAGTAGTGCTTTTAGTCTACGTAGACCGCTAGAACGGTTGTCGGTTGGACGTTGTAAAATCTCTTCACCGCTAATGCCGGGCTGATCATAAAAGGCGGCATTGGCCTCATCATCAACCGATAGTGCGGAGCCATCGAGTGCCACGCCCGCGAACAGTCCGCGACTGCGTGACCAAGAGTAGATCTCACTATCCAGTGTGGCATCGGTGGCAACGGTGGTGTCTCGGCCTACTGGACCGGCAGCAATGGCTGCATCGACACCCAGTGTAATTTTTCCATTCAACAGACTGTTAATAGTGTTGGGGCGCTTGAAGGTGAGGATAACATCGCTTGATTGTGCCCCAATCTGGTAGCCAATACTGGCGCCGCTCATGCTGACGAAGATCGGATCATTCCAGCGCTTCTGTTTACGAAACAGCATTACCCCGTTACCGTGACTGACTCCAACGCCCCAGCCTACACTGAGCATGCCGGGCAGGATGACAACGCCATCACTGCGCTGTAGCAGCTGGACGGGCAGGGTCTCTTCAGAAGGTTCATTGAGAATATCCTCCAGCACCTGGACAGCAGACCAGATGGTGGCGGTCTCCTGCCCTCCGGCTTGCGCAAGGAGAGGGGTGATCAGTAACAGTAGAGAGAGCAGTCGCTTCACGACTGGTACATCTCCTTAGGGTCTTTCAGTACGGGCTCGGTGGTCTCCCACTGCTGATCGATCAACTGGTGGAAGAAGCAGCTATGACGACCGGTGTGACAGGCGATCCCCCCCTTCTGCTCAACGGTGATCAAAATGACATCTTTGTCGCAATCCAGACGCATGGAGTGAATGGTCTGTTGGTTGCCAGACTCCTCCCCCTTGCGCCACAGCCTCTGGCGCGAGCGAGACCAGTAGATGGCCGTGTCGCTCTCTTCGCTTAAACGTAGTGCTTCACGGTTCATCCATGCAAACATCAGAATGTCACCGCTACCTAACTCTTGCGCAATTACTGGTACCAGCCCACTCTCATCCCACTTGATCTCATCGGTCCAGTCGGTAGTCTGTTCACTTATCGTAGTTTGATCGCTCATAGTCGTACCTCAATTCCCTGTTCTGCCATAAATGCCTTAGCCTCTCCTACAGTGTATTCGGCAAAGTGGAAGATGCTAGCAGCCAGTACCGCATCCGCGCCCCCTTTCAATACACCGTCTGCCAGATGCTGCAGGTTACCGACACCGCCTGAGGCGATCAGCGGTACCGAAACGGCTTCACTGACGGCCTTGTTGAGTGGCAGGTTGAATCCCTGCTTGGTGCCGTCTCGATCCATGCTGGTGAGCAGGATCTCCCCTGCACCGTACTCCACCATCTTCTGTGACCACTCGATGGCATCAATTCCGGTCGGTTTGCGGCCACCGTGGGTGAATATTTCCCATCTCAGCGGTTCCCCCTCAGCAGAGACACGTTTGGCATCGACGGCCACCACAATACATTGCGAGCCAAAGCGCTCTGAGGCTTCACGCACAAACTCCGGGTTAAATACCGCAGCGGTATTGATCGCCACCTTGTCGGCACCGGCATTGAGCATGCGGCGTACATCGGCCACTTCGCGAATGCCACCCCCCACGGTTAGCGGGATAAAGACCTGACTGGCGACCTGCTCCACCACATGGACGATGGTGTCGCGCCCCTCATGGCTGGCGGTGATGTCGAGGAAGGTGATCTCATCGGCCCCTTCATCATCATAACGACGTGCGACCTCAACCGGGTCTCCGGCATCGCGGATATCGACAAACTGTACCCCTTTCACCACTCGACCTTGGTCTACATCGAGACAGGGGATAATACGTTTCGCCAGACTCATAACGGTATCCTTTACTTATTCTGGTCTGAGTAGGACTGCGCCTCTGCAAAGTCGAGGGTCCCCTCATAGATGGCTCGCCCGGTGATCGCACCCATAATGCCGTGCTCGGCCACTGCGCAGAGTCCTTCGATATCCTGCATATTGGTGATCCCACCGGAGGCAACAATGGGGATGTTGACCGCATCGGCCAGATTTTTGGT
>JABHIC010000080.1 GCA_018671205.1 Gammaproteobacteria bacterium | reverse complement strand
TTTTTTTGGGGATTTTAATCATACAAAGCCATCAACTCGGACCCTGCAAAACGGTGCGGCGGATGTTATGTTCCATAAGTTGCTGGTCGAAATAAATTTGCAGGATAAGACATGAATCAAACAATTCTTACTCAAAATAGCAAAGAAGAGGTGACAACTCTTTTTACGGCTGTTTTCACTGCATCTGAGGGAGAGAAAGAGGGGAGGCTGATTGGTAATCTTGCCTCAGAGCTATCCTCAAGAACTGACAATCAAGAAATAGTCTGTTTCGGAACACAAGAAGAGGGATCAACCATTGGAGCAATTTTCTTTACTCGTCTCCGTTTCAATGAGTCCACTCAGATCTATATGCTTGCTCCTGTTGCCGTTAGCACCAAGTATCAGGGAAAAGGTATCGGGCAAGCACTGATCCATTATGGCCTTAGTGAGATGAAAAACCGATCTGTGGCTATGGTTATTACATATGGTGATCCAGCGTTCTACAACAAGGCAGGATTTCAACCCCTGCCAGAAGAGATCATCCAGGCTCCGTTGAGGCTGTCAATGCCTGAGGGCTGGCTGGGCCAGTCCTTAACGGGGGAGGCCATTCCAATGATCCATGATCGCCCCAGGTGCGTTAAGGAGTTCAACAATCCAGTTTATTGGTAACCACGAGTACATAACCGTGTGGGGTCGACTTTCGGTACTTTCCCTATTTTGACAGCTCCCCCAGCAGAGCAGAGATAGTCTCCAGGCTTTCCAGATTGCCAAGCAACCCTTTGGAGGGGACAAGGAGCAGGGTGCCAATCGCCTCAGCACGCAGTCGCTCCACTATTTTTCTCACCACCAGTGGAGAGAGCTCTGCGGAGGCTGTCAACACAGCCACCCCATCCCCTCCGACCAGAGCGTCAACCTCAGCCTCCATGCCAAGCTCCAGCGACAGCGGAGCCAGCCGACAGAGCCTCTGCCCCTTCAGGACGGGGCTCTCTCCCCACTGCTCTAGCAACACCCCCTTCAACTGTGGCTGCAAGGGCTCAAACTGATCCAGCAGTGGCTGCAGTAACGTCTCGCCAACAACATCATCCGGGGCCATCAAGTAGAAGTGGAACTGTTCATGGGTCTCATCCAGCCACTCCTCTATCTCATCCTCATCCAGATCTGCCCACTCATCAACCACAATAGCCACACAGTCCAGCTCATTGGAGAGGTAGGTAAGACGCCAATCCTCGGGTAGATCATCCGGGTAGAAGTTAGCCTCTGCGAAGCCTCGGTTCCACCCTACCGTACCCAGCGCCAATAACGGATTTTTCTCTGTCAAAACGATCTTCTCCCATCCAATCACCAGGCAACAACGGTATACTATTCCATTATGATCGAAAACCTTATTGCCATTATTGCCGGAATTATACTCCTGGTCTGGAGTGCGGACCGATTTGTCCATGGTGCCGCCGCTACAGCTCAGCACATGAAGGTCTCTCCGCTGATTATTGGCCTGGTAATTATGGGGTTCGGCACCAGCGCCCCGGAGATGATGGTCTCCTCCCTGGCTGCCCTGGAAGGGAGCCCCGGCATCGGCATCGGCAACGCCATCGGCTCTAATATTGCCAATATTGCGCTGGTTTTGGGGGCTACCGCCCTGATTCTGCCGATCACCATCCGCTCTGAGCTGTTACGCAGGGAGTTCCCCATCCTCCTGGTCGTCACTGCGGCCAGTGGCCTGATGCTGATCGACTATTCACTCGACCGACTGGATGGCATTATCCTCCTCTCTTCCCTCTTTCTGCTGATGGGCTGGTTGATCCAGAACGGTGCCGAGGGCAGCCCGGCTGAAAACACGCCGAATGCCCCGCTGGAGGCCGCCGTTAGTGATGAGATCCCCCAGCAGTTAGCACTAAAAAGTGCCCTGCTCTGGACCTTTACCGGACTGGTTGTTCTGCTCCTGAGTTCACGCCTGATTGTCTGGGCTGCAGTCGAGATCGCCTATGCCTTTGAGGTCAGTGAGCTGGTGATTGGGCTCACCATCATCGCGATTGGTACCAGTCTGCCCGAACTGGCCGCATCGATTACTGCAGCAAAAAAAGGGGAGCATGATATGGCCATTGGCAACATCATCGGCTCCAACCTCTTCAACATTCTTGCCGTACTCTCACTCCCCGGACTGATTGACCCCGGCCCCATTGAGGC
>JABHIC010000079.1 GCA_018671205.1 Gammaproteobacteria bacterium | reverse complement strand
CTGTTGAGCCAGTCTGGGGTAGAAGTTTTCAGCATCGCCTTCCCCGTTTTCCCCATGACATTTGGCGCAGTTCTTCTCGAATAGGGATTTGCCCAGTTCCAGGTCACGGCCCGTGCCATGCTGGCTGTTACTATTGATGGGCAGAGCCGTAATGTAGGCGGTTACATCAGCAATTTCTTGGGAGCCCCCTAGGTATCGCTCGGTGGAGAAGGGGTACATGGTGGGGTTGTCGCGGTTCAGGTTGCGGATGTCAAGAATCTGTTTAATCAGAACGGATTGATGTTGTCCTGCGATTTGTGGGTAGGTGCTGGTTGAACGGTATGTTCCAATGCCGGGAGCCATTCCCCATCCGGATTTGGTGTGGCAGTGGGCACAGGTCTGATAGAGTTTTTCGCCCTCTTCGAGGTTTGGGGGAAGCCGCATGGCCTCGGCAATTTCCCCACCTTTATCCGCACCATCCCAGCCCAGAGCTAACGAAGAGAGTGAGGATAAGAGCGCCAGTAGAGCAAGTTTTGTAGCCATCGTTATCATTAATCCTCCCCTTGTTGACGCGGCTTATCCCCTTGTTGCGAGTGGGGCAATGGTTGTTATTTTAGGCGTAAAACAACTGTTTACTTCATCGCTATCATACGGAATCGATGACATACTGCAACTATTTTGATACGCGCAGAAGTTAATTGTTGACAGCTAATATTGGAGATGGGGGGCATTCGCTAGAGAGTCTGGGATGAATTTTGTGGTGAGTGGATAGAACTTTCTTGACTGCTGTACTAGAATACGTCGTTTGCCGAAGGGTGACTCATTATTGGGGAACTCTCATCTATTTAACCACTGAAACTGAGATTTGACATGGAAGTATCTGTAGAAACAACCCAAGGCCTTGAGCGCATGATGACAATTACCGTTCCAGCGGAACGTGTAGAGAAGGAGGTCTCAGAGCGGCTTAACCGTTTGAAGAACACGGTTAAGCTGAATGGCTTCCGTCCGGGTAAAGTCCCAATGGCAGTAGTCAAAAAGCGTTTTGCCGGCTCTGTGCGCTATGAGGTGGCAGAGTCCCTGATTCAGGCCAGCTATGGTGAGGCAATCAATCAGGAGAATTTGGCTCCAGCGGGTCCTCCCACGATTGATCCGGGGGATCTTTCTGTGAGCGGTGATATCACCTACAAGGCCACTTTTGAGGTTTATCCCGAGTTTGAGGTCGCCTCGTTTAGTGAAATCAAGGTGGAGCAGCCAGCGGTTGAGCTGGGTGATGAAGATCTTGATAAGATGATTGAAAACTTACGGGGACAACAGCAGAGCTGGGAAGAGGTAGAGCGCGAGGCTGCGGATGAGGATCAGGTAGTGATCGATTTTGTAGGGACTATTGATGGAGAGGCCTTTGATGGCGGGACCGCGGATGGGGTTCCTGTCACCATTGGTTCAGGTTCGATGATTGCTGGTTTTGAAGAGGGTATTGTGGGCATGAAGGCCGGAGAGGAGAAATCTATTGATGTGACCTTTCCCGAGGACTACCCTGCAGAGGCTTTAGTTGGTAAAGATGCACAATTTGCAATTGTTTTACAGAAGGTCTCTGAGTCTGTTCTGCCAGAGGTGGATGAGGAGTTCATCGTAAAATATGGGGTCAGTGAGGGCGGGGTAGAGGCCTTCCGTCAGCAGATCAGCGAGAATATGCAACGGGAATGTGACCAGGCAATGGACAAGGTTAGAAAGAGTCAGGTCATGGATGGGTTGTATGAGATTCATGACTTTGATCTGCCAAGCGCATTGATTAACGATGAGGCCGCCCGCATGGCTGAAAATATGCAGCAGCAGATGCAACAGCAGGGGCAGGGGCAGGAGCAGCAGCCACTAAGTCCGGATATCTTTAAGGGCCAGGCAGAGCGTCGGGTCAAGTTGGGGCTGGTACTTGCTGAGGTGGTCAAGAGCCATAATATTCAGATTGATCCAGTTCGGGTTCAGCGCCATATTGAGGGTCTGGCGGCGAGCTACGAGAACCCCAGTGAGGTTGTGGAGTGGTACAACCAGAACCCAGAGTACATGGAAGGGGTGCAAAATCTTGCGATGGAAGAACAGGTTGTTGATCTGATTATGAAAGAGGCCGTGGTAACCGAAGAGAGTATGGGCTTTGAGACCTTGATGCAGAAAGCAAACGACAACCGTACAGCGTAGAAACGGAGAGACGGAATGAGTGCAGTAATCGAGAGTGTAGGTGGCTTGGTGCCGATGGTTGTGGAGCAGTCCTCTCGTGGAGAGCGGGCTTATGATATCTATTCGAGGCTGCTAAAAGAGCGTGTCATCTTTATGGTCGGGCAGGTAGAGGATCAAATGGCCAATCTGGTTGTAGCACAACTGCTCTTCCTGGAGTCTGAAAATCCAGATAAGGACATCCATCTCTATATCAACTCACCGGGGGGGTCAGTTACAGCGGGGCTCTCTATCTACGACACCATGCAGTTTATCAAACCTGATGTGAGCACCATGTGTATTGGTCAGGCGGCCAGCATGGGGGCGCTATTGCTGGCAGGCGGCGCAGCGGAGAAACGCTACTGTCTTCCCCACTCCCGGATGATGATTCACCAGCCGCTCGGAGGCTTTCAGGGGCAGGCATCAGATATTGAGATTCATGCCAAAGAGATTCTTAATGTGCGTGAAAGACTCAATACTATACTGGCTCACCATACGGGACAGCCAATGGAGCAGATCCGTGTCGATACGGATCGTGATAACTTCATGAGTGGTGATGACTCGGTGACCTATGGACTGATTGACAAAGTACTCTCCAGTCGTGCAGTATAACCAACAGTTTTAGTCTGATATGACTGAAATCAATGCAGGGTAGCTTTTGGATTCTGTTATCCTAGGTATACTATGTGGTGAAAGCACGATGGAGTGCAGGGGCGGTTCCGGTAATCGTATTAGTGAGCGCAAAGGTATAATTGTATGAGTGACAAAGAGGATGATGGCAAGCTGCTTTACTGCTCTTTCTGTGGGAAGAGTCAGAATGAGGTTCGTAAACTAATTGCAGGGCCCTCGGTCTATGTCTGTGACGAGTGCGTAGAACTCTGTAACGATATTATTCGTGAAGAGCAAGAGGAGAACGAGGAGGCATCAGCCGAAAGTGCATTGCCGATTCCGGAAAAGATCCGTACCACGCTGGATGACTATGTCATCAGTCAGGATCAGGCCAAAAAGACCCTCGCGGTTGCGGTCTATAACCACTATAAGCGGGTGGAGTCGGGTTACAAGCGAGATGATGTCGAGCTGGCCAAAAGTAACGTATTGCTGATTGGGCCCACAGGTTCGGGCAAGACCCTGTTGGCGGAGACACTGGCCCGGATTCTCAATGTCCCCTTTACCATGGCCGATGCCACCACCTTGACGGAGGCCGGTTATGTGGGGGAGGATGTTGAAAATATTATCCAGAAATTGTTGATGAAGTGTGATTATGAGGTTGCGCGAGCGGAGAGCGGCATCATCTATATTGATGAAATTGATAAGATCACCCGAAAATCAGATAACCCCTCCATTACCCGTGATGTCTCTGGTGAAGGGGTTCAGCAGGCACTACTGAAACTGGTTGAGGGGACAATCGCATCCGTGCCTCCTCAGGGGGGAAGAAAGCACCCTCAGCAGGAGTTTCTACAGGTGGACACCAGTAAGATCCTCTTTATCTGTGGGGGCGCCTTTGCCGGACTCGACAAGATTATTCGTGACCGTTCGGAAAAGAGTGGGATTGGCTTTTCTGCAGAGGTGAAGGGTAAGGACGATGAACGTCCCGTAGGGGAGGTGCTGGCTGATGTTGAGCCTGAAGATCTGATTAAATATGGGTTGATTCCTGAGTTTGTGGGCCGTCTTCCCGTAGAGGCCACACTTGAGGAGCTGGATGAGGATGCTCTGGTTCAGATACTGACTGAGCCAAAAAATGCCCTGACTAAACAGTATGGAAAGCTGTTTGAGATGGAGGGTACAGAGCTTGATATTCGTCAGGATGCGCTTCATGCCATCGCCAAGAAGGGGATTGAACGTAAGACCGGGGCACGCGGGTTACGCTCTATTCTGGAACATGCCCTGCTGGATACCATGTACCATCTTCCCTCCTATGAGGGGGTGAAAAAAGTGGTAGTAGATGCCTCGGTGATTGAAGGGAAGTCAGAGCCACTACTTATTCTTGAGGGTGGAGAGCAGAGAAAATTGGCCGCCTCAGAGTAGTAAGCCCAAGGACTAGTTTTATGAGTGACAGTGAGCCATTAGAACAAGAATTTGCGGTATTGCCGCTACGTGATGTTGTTGTTTATCCTCATATGGTGATTCCCCTGTTTGTGGGGCGCGACCGCTCAATTGCCGCCCTGGAGGCGGCGATGGCAGAAAATAAGAAAGTTCTGCTGGTGGCCCAGCAGAGTGCCACCAAAGATGAGCCATCATCCGCTGACCTGTTTGAGGCGGGGACATTGGCGACCATTCTGCAGTTACTAAAGCTGCCTGATGGCACTGTCAAGGTGCTGGTAGAGGGGGCGCAGAGGGCGCAAGTGATCCAGTATGGCGAGGCTCAGGGATACCTGAGGGCACGAGTTACGCTCTATCGGGATCAGATGGAGAACAGTGCGGAGATTGAGGTGCTCTCACGCTCAATCCAGGGTCAGTTTGAACACTACGTCAAAATGAACAAGAAAATTCCCCCAGAGGTATTGACCTCGTTGGCGGGAATTGATGATCCAGGGCGGCTCAGTGATACGGTTGCTGCCCACATGACCCTGAAAATTGATGAGAAGCAGCAGCTGCTGGAGACCTTCGATGTGCAGGAGCGGATGGAGTTTATCCTCTCTATCATGGAGGGGGAGCTCGATATCCTGGAGGTAGAGAAACGGGTACGGGGACGGGTCAAAAAACAGATGGAGCGTAACCAGCGTGAGTTCTATCTGAATGAGCAGATTAAGGCGATCCAGAAGGAGTTGGGAGAGTCGGAAGATGGCACCAACGAGTCGGAAGAGCTGGAGCGTAAGGTCAAAGAGGCGGGGCTTAGCAAAGAGGCAGCAGAGAAGGTAGAGGCCGAACTGAAGAAACTGAAGATGATGTCTCCGATGTCTGCCGAGGCCGCAGTGGTACGAACCTATATCGAGACCCTGATTGGAGTGCCCTGGAAGAAGCGTACAAGGCTGAAGAGTGATTTGGCACGCGCAGAGAAGATTCTCAATGAAGACCATTATGGTCTGGAAGAGGTAAAAGAGCGTATTCTCGAATACCTAGCGGTCCAGAAGCGTGTCGGTAAGATTAAGGGGGCTATTCTCTGCCTGGTTGGGCCACCAGGAGTGGGAAAAACCTCGCTGGGACAGTCGATAGCACGGGCTACCAGCCGTAAATTTGTACGTATGGCGCTGGGTGGGGTGCGTGATGAGGCGGAGATTCGCGGTCATCGCCGCACCTATATCGGCTCCATGCCGGGAAAAATTATCCAGAACATGAGTAAGGCTGAGGTCAAAAACCCTCTCTTTCTGCTGGATGAGATCGACAAAATGGCAATGGACTTTCGTGGTGATCCTGCCTCAGCCCTGTTGGAGGTGTTAGACCCAGAGCAGAACCACACCTTTGGCGACCACTATCTGGAGGTAGACTACGACCTCTCTGATGTGATGTTTGTGGCCACCGCCAACAGCATGAATATTCCTGGCCCCTTGCGGGACCGGATGGAGATCATTCGTATCCCGGGTTACACCGAGGAGGAGAAGCTTAATATCGCACAGCAGTACCTGATCCCAAAAAAGATGGGAGATAATGGGCTGAAACCACAGGAGATGAGTTTTAGTGAGGAGTCGGTACGTCAGATTATCCGTCTCTATACACGTGAGGCTGGGGTGCGTAATCTGGAGCGTGAGATCTCAAAGGTGCTGCGTAAAGTGGTGAAAGAGCTGATTCTTAAGAAGCAGAAAGGAAAAGTTTCAGTAACTGTGCGTAATCTTGAGCACTACCTGGGAGTCAAAAAATTCCGCTACGGAATTGCAGATGAGAAGAATCAGGTTGGACAGGTGACTGGGTTGGCCTGGACAGAGGTGGGTGGGGAGTTACTGACCATTGAGGGGGCAGTAATGGCTGGAAAAGGAAAGTTCTCAGTTACCGGACAGCTGGGGGATGTCATGAAAGAGTCG
>JABHIC010000078.1 GCA_018671205.1 Gammaproteobacteria bacterium | reverse complement strand
GGACGCTGAAAGCCAGCTATCTTGCTGATGATGAGCTGAGAGATGAGAAAAGATACCAGTTCAGCCTCAACCATCAGGGCTCTCTGCTGGGTGCTCTCACCCAACCGCTGAGCTACAACATCCGCTATGCCACCCTTTCGGATCGTGACTACCTCACTGATTTTGGCAATAATCTGGAGTTGGCCAGTGCGGATACCCTGTTACAGAGTGCGGTACTACACTATCAGCAGGGGCGGTTGAAACTCTCTGCCGAGATTACCGACCACTACACCCTCAGTAACCTGACCGCAGCTGAGGAGCCCTATCGTAAGCTGCCGCAGATTGACCTCTCCTGGGACAACCAGAGAGGAGACGATCAGCTCAACTATGGGGTAGAGGGGCAGGTGGTCCGTTTTGACCATCAGGACTCCAGCCAAACGGATGCTGATCGATTCTGGCTCCGTCCCTCCATCGATTACCGCCACACACTGCTCAATGGTGCGGCCTATCTGCAGCCAGCCATCTCGCTGGCCCACACCCACTACGAGCTGGATGGGGGAAGTGGCGATCTGACAATCCCGCACTACTCGCTGGAGAGTGGCCTCTTTCTGGAACGAGCGTATGCACAAGCGGGGGAGGCCTCCTCCTATCTACAGACCCTGGAGCCCTCCATCCGCTTCAACTATATCCCTGATGGACGAGGCTCAGGACAAAACTTTGACAGTCTAACCGACTCCGGCAACAGCAATACCGACCTCAGCCACTTCTATGGTAAGGATCGCGCCCCTCACACCGAGCAGTTGACCTTCGCGCTGAAGAGTGACTGGATTCGAGATCAGGATGGTACCTCGGTCGTCTCTACCCAGCTCGAACGAACCCGCGACCTGAGATCAAACCGTAGCCAGGACTGGACCAATCTGCTGGGACGGATTGATACAGAGTTTGGGGCTCACCACACCCGCCTGGAGCTTCATCTGGATCAGCCACAGGATAGCGGTGGCTGGAGTGATACTCTGCATGCGGACTACCAGTTCAATAACCAGTCGGGACAGCTGCTTAATCTGGGTTATATCCATCAACGGGGAGAGAAGAAGCAGCTGGATCTCTCTACGGCCTGGGAGCTGACTCCGCAGTGGAGTCTGGTCGGGCGCTACAATCAGGAGATGATTGATAGTGATTCTCACCGTCTGGAGGATCTGTTCGGGTTCAAGTATGACACCTGCTGCTGGTCTGCCCAATTGACCCGGAGACACTATTTTACCGGCAAAGATAGCAGCAACCAAAATCAGTTTGATACCACCTGGCTACTGCTGCTTGAGCTCAAAGGGCTGGGAGATATTGGAGAACGTCGCTCCACTGAGTCGCTCTTGATGAACAGCATCAAGGGCTATGCCGCTGAATCTTAATGCTCAAATCCGTCTCCGATTAAGTTCTGACCAAGCCCATGAATCAGCGCCTTTACCCGCTTATCCCCCTGCTCTTTGTCTCACTGCTGACAATAGCCGTTAGCGGCGTGAGTGCGGCCCCCATCACCGGGGTGGACCGTATTCTTGCCCTGGTCAATGACGATATCATCCTGAAGAGTGAGCTGGAGCAAGAGGTCAGCATGGTTGCTCAACGCCTCAGAGGTCAGAGAGCCTCTCTTCCTCCAGCCGATGTGCTTGCACAACAGGTTCTGGAGAAGATGATCACAGAGCGACTACAGCAGCAGGCAGCAAAACAGGCTGGCATTGTCATTGATGAGATCACCACTGACCGTGCATTACAGCGGATTGCAAAGCGTAATAAGCTCACTCTGTCCGCATTCCGGGAGGCACTGGGTCAGCAGGGGGTTCGTTATCTCGACTTTCGGGAGAATCTCAAAAAAGAGATCGCGCTGGAGAAGCTGAAGGTAAAAAAAGTTGAAAACAAGGTCACCATCTCTAGTAGTGAGGCAGAGCAGTTGAGCCGGCAACTGGCGGCCGACAGTGCCGATGAGATGCGCCAGTATCTGCTGGGTCATATTTTGGTTCCTCTCCCTGAGGGGGCATCTCCTGAACAGATTCAACAGGCCAAAGCCAAGGTCGGGACCATTAGTGAACAGCTCCGCAATGGAGCAGACTTCAGACAGACCGCAATGCGCTCCTCAGCCGGTAGTGAGGCGCTGGAGGGTGGGCTACTGGAGTGGCGTACCCGGGCAGAG
>JABHIC010000077.1 GCA_018671205.1 Gammaproteobacteria bacterium | reverse complement strand
TCTTTTGAAGCATGGTAACTGCGCTCGGTCCCCCCAGCCTTGGAGAATACTAGAATACGCTTCTTGCCATCGTTAAATTCACTGGAGTCCTTCGCCTTCTTCGCCTCGCCCAGCTTTTCAATCACCGCAGAGCCATCAGGTTTACGCACTAATCGACGTTTGCGCCCTGTAATTTCGGCAACTGCATCACTACCAAAGTGATTGATCAACTGCTCCAACGGGCCTTCCGGCACCTGAAGGGTGCCGATCTCCATCAACAGACGGTCACGCATGGCCACCGCCTGTGGGTTCTCTACAGCATTACCATCACTATCGGTGACTGGACGACTGCGATCATTGCCATCCTCATCGACATACTCCTCATACTGTGCTGTTGGGAATCCGTTTTGAACAAACTGCATCAGGATGTCGCGCGGGGTAATATCCACCTCTTCTAGGGGGAGCCCTTCGGCCTTCGCCTGATCCAGCCTGCGCTCCTGGGTCGCCTCATTGGTATTTACCAACTGCAGCACTGCAGAGTTGCCATCTTTCAACTGCTGCTCAACATCACCAATCACTGACGGCATCTGCATACTGGTCAAAATCTGACTAAAGAACCCTTGGTGCGCCCCCCAGAACCGTGAACTCACTGCGCCTCTGGCTCTTCCGTCCATTGCGCCACCAGTTACCGCCATCGCCTCATCAATGTTTTTCAGGACGTTCTGCCACGCCCTTGCCAGCGTGTCGTATGTATCACGCTGGTCTGGGGTTACCTTGTGAATCAAAGAGTCATAATCAACCCCGTCATACGACAGGGATCGAGCAGTATAGGCTCCCATCGCCTTCATATCCTTGGCCACTACCTCCATTGCTGCAATCCCACCGGACTCAATATCTGAGATAAAAGAGTCCTTGTTTGCAAATGCAGTGCCTTCCCCCCACAACCCCAAGCGCTCTGCGTAGCCGAGATTACCGACCTCAGTAGCACTGGTAGCCGAGACATAAACCACTCTCGCTTGAGGAAGGCGTTTTTGTAAATCAATTCCAGCCTTAGCCAGCCCGGAAGCCTTTTTAACTCCTCTCTCTCCTTTGGAGTCCCTATTGTTCCCCATGGTGTGCGCCTCATCAAAGGCAATCACCCCATCAAAATCTTCTCCCAGCCACTCTACAAGCTGATCCAGTCGAGACTGCTTTTCACCCTTCTCTGGTTGCGACAAAGTGGTATAGGTAGTAAATAAAGTACCCTCATCAGCAATAACTTGACCACCAAACTTGGTCTTCCCTTGGAAAAACAGCTTCTCCGAATCTCCTCCAACCCATTCAATATCACGCCGCGCATCACTGAACAATCCTGACCCACCCTTAACAAGAGACCCTTTATTAAGAGAGACCCATACCGCCTTGTTTCTTCCTTTGTTTCGATTGTCCTCAATTATCCCTGCAATTTGTGCGCCTTTGCCTACGCCGGTACCGTCACCAATTGCGAACCCTTTTCTAAATCCGCCAGGAAGCATCTTGGAATGAGCATCCCCCGCACGAACCAAGCTCTCTAGCTGAACCTCGGAAAGACGCCCCTCATCGATAATATTCTGGTTAATGCTGGGAGTGTAAGATACCTCTGGGGCTTGAACTGCAGCCATAGCAGAAGACTCCCCCAGTGTTGTGGGGTGTGGCCTTGCACCCTGAATAGATATCGCAGGCTTATAGCTTGAATAAGCTGAATCGCTTAACTCTTCTGCAGACTCAGATTTGTTTGAGACAGCGGCTGATACTCTCTCACCTCTCCGGGCATTAGTTCCATCAGCTCTTCCTCTGTTCTCGATAGATGTATCAGCGCGTGATCGTACATCGCGCCGTAGAGGGTTTCGCTCATCTCCTCTAGCGTCTCCTCCTTCAGCTCCTTCTGAGTCATTGGCCCCTGGTTCCCGTTCTCTTGAGTCAGAACCAGCCCGTTCAGCCCCTCCATCACGCTCATTAACGCCTCCTCCGGTGTCTCGATGCTCTGCATCCGGCTCATTACCTCGGTGTCTACTGGGGACTCCTTCTGCTGCGCCGAGTACATTCGTACCATCGCTGTTGCTGGAGTCAGGTGGTATTCCCACCACGGTGCCTCGCCCAGCTTTTGCTCTGCGATCTTGTTCAGCGGGTGCTCGTATACCTCTGTCTCGGTCATTGCGAATCTCACTTAGTTGCTCGGGCAAGTCAGTGACGGACTCTACCCTACCTG
>JABHIC010000076.1 GCA_018671205.1 Gammaproteobacteria bacterium | reverse complement strand
TTACAGATGTAGTCATTGGCACCGATCTCTAACCCCAAAATACGGTCGATCTCCTCCACTCGTGCGGTCACCATAATGATTGGAACCTGAGTGAAAGTGCGAAGTGCACGACAGATCTCTATACCATCCTTGCCGGGAAGCATCAGGTCCAGCAGAATCAGATCGGGCTGTTGTTGACACACCCACTCCACCACCTCATCTCCGTGGGCAATCCAGTGACTCTGGTAGCCACTATTATTGAGGTAATCTTGTAATAGTTGAGCGATTTTCTCCTCGTCCTCAACCACCAAAATCTGTTTCTCTGTCATCGAATTACTTCTCCAGTGGAAATTTTAGGGTGACCCAGACCCCACCTAATGATGAGGGTTGTGCAGAGAGTGTTGCACCGTGCCCTTCGGCAATACTGCGTGCAATGGAGAGGCCCAGGCCCGACCCACCATGTGCACGGTTGCGTGACCCCTCTACTCGATAGAGACGCTCAAAGAGGCGTCCGATCTGATCCTCTTTCACCCCGGGTGGGGAGTCCTCGATGTGGAATTGCCAGCAATGATCTCTGCTCTCACACCACACTTTTACCTCACCCCCCTCATCGGTATAGCGCTGACTATTCTCCATCAGGTTGGTAAAAAGCTGAGTCAGACGCTGAGCGTCTGCAAACAGGCGTGGCGGTTCATCATCACACGTCATGGTCAGTAGCAGCTGCTTCTGTTGTAGGGAGTGTTCAAATCCTGCAGTAACCCCCTTGAGCAGCGCTACAGGCTCAATCCACCCCTTCTCATAACTCAGTGACCCTTGATCTGACAAGGAGAGCTGGTAGAGGTCATCTACCAGACGCTTGAGCTGTTTTACCTCCCGCGACAGTGACTGCACCGAATCCCGGTTGATCGGGCGTACACCATCCTCCAGCGCCTCTAACTCTCCCCGAAGCACGGTCAGTGGGGTGCGCAACTCATGCGAGATATCTGCGATCCAGCGACGACGTGCGGACTGATTCTGCTCCAGCACCTCAGCAAGGTGGTTCAGGTCTGCGGCCAGTTCACAAAATTCATCCTGGCCATTGATCCGTACACGACTCTCAAATTTACCTTCAGTCAGCTGGCGCGCTATCTCTGCCAGTTTGGTAATGGGGCGGTTGAACAGACGCGCCAGCAGCAGTGCTGCCACAATTGCAACCAGCAGAGAAATTACCGCTGTTATCAGCAGATTCTCCATCTGCTGATGGGCAAAACGGCGCTCCAGGTGGGTACGGTTGGGCCGAAAGAGGTCAACGGTAAGGTAACCCACGGCTACCCCATCCAGCTTGATATCAAGCTGGCGTAACCGTTTACTGGGGGGAGGTCCGATAATGGGGTGTTGCTCAGCATCGAGAAGACCAATCCTCCTTCGAGGGGGAGCGTCTGGGGGGGGAGGCCAGGGGGGAGCACCCCTGAATCCTGGTCCACCTCGATGGGGGGGGCGGGGAGGAATTAACTTCGCCTCAAGCAGCAGTTCATGCCACTGTTTACGGTCCAGCAGTAGAAAATCCCACCCCTGGTTCTGTTGGTATAGCCGGCTCAACTCCAGACGCAAACCATCTAGACGTTTCAGCTTTACCTCCTCAATGTATTGCGAAAAACCTTGCTGGAAGCCGATACGTGACAACCCAAGATTGATAGCCAGCACAACCATCATCACCAATACAATGGCGATAAAGAGTTTGTGCCAGATCTTAATGCGGATTCCAAACATATTGGGCGATCTATTCTCTATAAGCGTTCTTTGTAGAGAGGTTCATGTTTTTTGAGTCCCCTTATGCTGAGAGGCTGAAGAGCCGCTCATCCTCTCCCAGAATCCCTTGAATGGAGTGTAGCAGGCTGGTTTGGTCCTCATCTGTTCTGCCCGCATCATAATATTGGTCAAGCAGGCTATAGAGCTCCTGCAGCATCTCTTCATTCAAGCTGGTATTGACTCCAGATGTGGGTGGTGGTCCCATCGCCCCTCTTTGGGCAGGCCCTTCTACACCGGCTAGCTCTCCTACCGTCTTGGGGTCAAATCCGGCGCTCTCCATCGCTTTCTCTAACCCTTTACCGGGTTGGATGCCGGTCTCTGAAAAAGTGGAGACAATGGAGAGGGCATCTGCCTCAGTCAGTGCATCTGCATCAAATTCATTGAGCGTATTATGGATCAACTGACTCTGATCAGCGGAGAGCCCACTACCCGCCCCCCCTGCTTGACGCGGCGGTATCGACATCGCTCCAGCGGAAATTCCTTCTATCATTACATGCGCCCCTATTCCATTTTATGAATTTAACCTCTACTCATCTATTGTAGGCGGATAAACAGGATCCATTGTGGAGAAAATGTGGAATCTCTCTCTGTTTCACAATTTCTCCATGCTCAGTCCATACTGGCTACATAGTTGCCTCCTATTGTTATCGATAAGGAAGGGCAGAATATCCTCCCCTCCTCAGAAAACTACGTTACCGTAAGGAGCACTACAATGAAAATGAACATTAAGAAAGCAGTATCACTTACCGCTGTCGCCATCCTAATCAGCGGATCTGTCTATGCCATGGGGCCCAGACCTTGTGGTCAACCTCCTATAGGGCCGCCACCGGTTGAACAGCTACAGGAGCAGCTGGACCTGAGTGACTCTCAAGCCGAAGCGCTAAGTACCCTATTTATTGAGCAGCGTAATCGACATCGTGCTCTGCGTAGGGAGCATCGTGCGGAACGTGAACAGATGAAACAGAAGCTCTCCGCAATTCTGACGCCAACCCAGCTGGATGACTTTGAGACTCAGGGAAGTTGCAATCGTAAACATGGAAAGCATTTTGGAGGCCGGGGAGTGGGACGTGGCTTCTGACCAAGGCAATGAGATACAGCTATCTCAATAATCTTCCATAAACCCTGCGTGGTTCAAGTACAAGGATGAGTAGTGCAGCTGCATGTCTCAGCCTCTGCGTGGCCCTTTGCCGGGGTTAAGGATCCCTTTCGGGTCAAAAACCTGTTTGATATCGGCCATCAGATTACGTTCATTTTCAGCGATCTCCAGGGCAACATAAGGCTGTTTTACCAGCCCGATACCATGTTCCCCGGAGATGGACCCATTTAGCTCTAACACTGTCTGGAATAACGCCTCCAGGCAGACCTCAGCACGTTGCATCTGTTGCGGGTCATCCGGGTTGATGAGGAGGTTAGTGTGCAGGTTACCGTTCCCCGCATGGCCAAAATTGGCAATCTGAATCTGGTGTTCTTCAGCCAGCTGTTGGATGGCTGCAATCAGTGCCGGAATGTTGGAGACCGGCACCACAATATCCTCATTGATCTTTTTGGGGGCAATCTCCCGTAGTCGTGGTGAGAGGATTTTGCGCGCCCTCCAGAGTTGCTCAACCTCTTTCTGGCTCTCGGCAAGAGAGAGGCCAATCAGACCAGCGTTCGTAGCGGCCTGCTGAATGGTGTGGATCGACCCATCAATGCTCTGTGACGTACCATCGACCTCAATCATCAGCATGGCTCCAGCCTCTGCTGGAAAGTGGCTCCCCAGTTGGTGGCGAATCAGCTTGAGGCTTGCGTGGTCCATGAACTCCAGTGCGGCGGGTGTGGCGGGTTGCGCCATAATGGCTGCAACGGCTGCTGCCGCACTCTGCATATCCTGATAGAGGGCACGCATCATCACAGTTGATGGTTGTTTGGGGAGCAGCTTAAGGGTGGCCTCAGTGAGGATTGCCAGCGTCCCCTCCGAGCCAATCAGTAACCGGGTGAGATCATAGCCTACGGCCCACTTGGTCGTCTCAGTCCCTGTTCGGATGGAGTCGCCATTTCCGGTCACGGCCTTTAGCCCCAGGATGTTCTCTCGCACGGTGCCGTATTTGACCGCGCGTGGGCCGGCAGAGCCACAGGCGATATTGCCACCAACACTACAGAATGCGCTGCTGCCGGGGTCAGGTGGCCAAAAAAAACCATGCTCTGCTGCGGCCTGCTGCACCTCCTGGTTAGTGATTCCGGGTTCAACCACCATTAATCGATTATCGGGCTCAATTTTTATGATGCGCCTCATTCGCTCAGTGGAGAGGACAATTCCCTGTTGTGAGGGGACGGCTGCCCCAGAGGTGCCACTGCCCCGGCCCCGTGTGGTGAGGGGAATACGGTGCTGGTTACAGAGTTTTACGATCTCAACCACTTGTGCTGGAGAGGAGGGGAGGACAACCGCATCCGGCAGCAGAGAGATGCGGCTGTTGTCATAACTGTAGCTCAGCAGGTCGGCCTGTTGGGTAAGGAGAGCCTCTTTTCCCAGCGCTGCCTGGAGTTGCTTAAGGAGCTTTGCGGAGAGCACGCTGCAGCAAAAAATCTATGTTCGCTCGACGATAGCCAGACCCGGTTATCAACAGCCCCGGAGTCGCTATGGAGGAACTTGTGAAACGGTTCATATATCGTGAGAGTGGGGTCTAATCGGTATATTCAAATAGCTTGACGATCTTCTGTACTCCACTGATTCCCTGGGCGACTGCGACCGCTCTGTTCCCTTGGTCACGGTTGACGATGCCCATTAGATAGGTAGTTCCATTCTCCGTGACGACCTTGATCCGGTGAGAAAACCCTCGCTCTCCCAGCATGGCGCTCTTGATTCTGACGGTAAGCGTAGCGTCACTGGTTCGGGTCAAGAGTGAGCTTGGTGCAGCGATCTTGAGCATGTTGTGAACACGGCGTACTTTAGGGATCGACTTTACCAGTGTCTCGATTTGACTCTTGAGTGCCTGGGTAGGGGCCTCGCCAGTGATCAGGGTGATGAAGTTATAACTGGTGATGTTGACATGGGTCTGCTCATTCAGGCGTTGATCCTGATAGACGGCATTGCTGGCATTCAGCTCAATAAACTCATCGTCCAGCATGGTGCCAACTGAGCGTTGCTCGGCTGTAGCCGCATCCCTCTCTTTTGTGGGGGAGGTTGTTGTGCAGCCTGTAAGTTGAAGTAACAGGGGGATTATGAGCAGCAGTAGAAGTTTTCTTGGCATCTCTCTTCCTGAAGAAAAGGGGGGCAGGCTGCTGAGAAAATTGCACAGCCCCGAAAAGTGTGGATGAGTATACTAGGAAGGGGGGCTCTGAAATGCACTTTTTCAGTGATTACTGTGTTAGCTCACTCCTTCAATCCTCATCGGGTTATTTAAGCGTCTCATAAATTCCTTAATAGTTGTCTCCAGGCCAAAATGCCTGTTGAATCCACTCGAACTGGTACTGCCCCTGCCGCTGTACTGCAGAGATTACATCAAAGCGTAGCGCCCGTTCCTGTTGCTGTGGGTTACATTGAAGATAGTGTTGCGCAGTGCGAGAGATACGCTGCTGTTTGCGGTAGGTGATGCTCTCGGCACCACTACCATAGCCACTGTGGTTGCGTAGCCGTACCTCAATGAAGACCAGAACGGCATCTGTGGTGGACATGATGAGGTCAATTTCACCCCCCTTGAAACGGTAGTTGGCATCAATGAAGGTGAGCCCTTGCTGTTGCAGATAGTTGCGGGCAGCTGATTCGGCGTTCGCACCAATAGTAGTGCTGTTGGTGGGTTTCTGTTTCAATAGTCAGCAGACTTCTTGGGCAATAGGATTAAGGCAGGTGGAAGGAATACTCTATATTGTAGCGACTCCAATCGGAAATCTGGCAGATTTCTCGCCGCGCGGTCAGCAGGTTCTGGCAGAGGTGGGGCTGATTGTGGCAGAGGATACCCGCCATAGCCGCAACCTGCTGAACCATTATGGGATCAAAACCACCATGCGCTCAATGCATGAGCACAATGAAGAGCATCAGGTTGGTGCCTTGGTTGAGAAGCTCCGGCAAGGGGTCTCTATTGCCCAGGTCAGTGATGCAGGCACCCCACTGATCAATGATCCGGGGTTTCGTCTGGCCTCGGCAGCGCGAGAGGCCGCTATTCGGGTCACTACTATTCCAGGTCCCAGTGCGCCAATCGCTGCTCTCTCCCTCTCTGGGTTGTCAGTGAGCCGTTTTACTTTTGAGGGCTTTCTCCCGGCAAAACAGGGTGCCAGAGAACAGTTGCTGGAGTCTCTGGCGACAGAGGTTCGAACCATGATCTTTTTTGAGTCTCCACGCAGGGTGATGGCTGCGCTGGGTTCAATGGAGCGATGTTTCGGGGGTAGTCGCAGGGTTGCTGTAGCGAGGGAGTTAACCAAGTTGCATGAGACCGTTCATACGGCTCCACTGGTGGAGTTGATGGGGTGGATGGATGAGGACCCCAATCGTCAACGGGGGGAGTTTGTGTTGGTGGTAGAGGGAGCCTCCGGGGTAGTAGAGGATCACGCTGAGGCCTATCGCCTGGTTCAGTTACTTGCTAAAGAGCTTCCCCCCCGTAAGGCGGCGGCAGTAGCGGCCCAGTTTAGTGGAGCAAAAAAGAACCAGCTCTATCGATCATTGATGGAGTGAGGTATCCTTGTTTGTGGAAGCTGGCCAGGCAATCGCTGTATGAGTTTTAGTGTATACAGAGGAAAGTCCGGGCTCCGTAGAGCAGAGCGCCAGGTAACGCCTGGAAGGTGAAAGCCTATGGAAAGTGCAGCAGAAAAGAGACCGCCTACGTACACAGTGTGTGCCGGTAAGGGTGAAATGGTGCGGTAAGAGCGCACCGCG
>JABHIC010000075.1 GCA_018671205.1 Gammaproteobacteria bacterium | reverse complement strand
TGCCGATCAGGCGTTCTACTACAGCAAGAACAATGGCCGGAACCAGGTGACCTTTTTTGATGACCTTGTGGCGATGAATAAAGCGAAGGTTGAGCCTGTTGAGAGTGGAGAGATTGATCTGTTTTAGCGGGTTAGAATCACGGAAAAACTGCTATTTTTAGAGGATTAAAACTGGCGCGGATTAAACTGACTCTCCTGCTCCAGCGCCTGGTAGAGCTGTTTGATCTCGTCACTGTCGGCAGGAGGGGTCTGGATCTGTAGCGTGATGAGCTGGTCTCCGGCCGGTTTTCCCGGTAACCCCCGTCCCTTGAGGCGCATCTTTTGCCCACTCTGTGCACCTGCGGCCACCTTGAGTTCCACGTCACCTCCCAGTGTTGGAACAGTGATGCGTCCTCCGAGAGCCGCCTCCCAGGGGGTGATCGGTAGCGTCATCTGGATCTGTTTCTCCTCCAGATGAAACAGCGGATCCGCCTCAAAACGGACCTCTAGTAGCAGGTCTCCGCGTGCGCCTCCGGCCATTGCCGAGCGACCCTGCCCGGCTAGACGAATTTTCTGTCCCGCCTGAATCCCTTTTGGGATGCGGATCTCCAGCTTCTTGTGTTCTCCATTGGGCTGCCCATTGGCACCTATCTGCGGGATCTGTACCGCACGACGCCCCCCCTGAAAGGACTCACGTAACCGTATGGTAATTCTCAGGGTCTGGTTGGGCGGCGGGGCGGCACGACCAGAGAAGCCAGCACCTCCCATGCCAGCCCCCATATTGCCACCAAAAATAGATTCGAAGAAGTCACTGTGACCCTCCACGCCGCCACCAAACGGGCTTCCCCCAAAGGCCTGTTCCCAGCCTGGTGGAGGGCGGAACTCCTCTCCGGCCTTCCAGTTGGCCCCCAGCTGGTCGTAGGAGCGCCGTTTCTCTGCGTCTTTCAATACCTCATAGGCCTCAGCCGTCTCCTTAAAGCGCTGTTCGGCATCGGGCTCTTTACTGACATCGGGATGGTATTTTCGGGCGAGCCGCCGATACTGTTTTTTGATCTCATCCTGTGTGGCATCTCGTGAGACGCCTAATGTTTTGTAATAGTCGTGATATTCCATAGGGGGGGGAGAATGCCAGTTATAGAATGAAATTCAAGCCATTATTTCATCCGGGGCCACTGTTTCTCCGGGGGGGGATCTGTATGGGTTGTGGATAACCCTGTTTATAAGTTGTGTGGAGACACAACATGTAGTGTTATGGAGAAAAAAATATTTTCTTTATCTGTCTGAAAACGAACTACTCTTGTGTATGATTGAATTCTTTATTATTAAGAATATCAGTATATTGTGTCTATTTTGATTAGAGGTTGGTCGGTTTGACAGGGATTTTTATGCTGTTACTCTTGTCGGCCATTATTACTACATCTTGTGTTTCTCTGGGATTTAGAGAGGGCACGCAATTCGTTCACTTAAAAAGGGGGGGGACGTTTTACCATGAGCAAAACGGTTCAGCTACACTCCGTGCCGCCAGTTGCACGGACAGACAATAGAGTACCATTTCAACCAGCCTCACTCGATATATGGGATAAAAAGTATCGCCTGAAGAGTAAAGAGGGAGAGGTGATTGATGAGACCATTGATGACACCTATCGGCGGGTTGCCCGTGCCCTCTCCGATGTGGAGGAGACGACTGAACTGAGGGAGCAGTGGTACGAGTCGTTTGTCTGGGCACTACGGCATGGGGCGATTCCGGCGGGGCGCATTACCTCCAATGCCGGGGCACAGGAGCATAAACCGGCCACCTCTACCATCAACTGTACCGTCTCCGGCACGATTGAGGACTCCATGAACGGGATCCTAGAGAAGGTTCATGAGGCGGGGCTGACCCTGCGGGCGGGCTGTGGTATCGGATATGAGTTCTCCACCCTGCGTCCGAAAGGGGCCTTTGTTGCCGGTGCCGGTGCCTACACCTCGGGGCCGCTCTCCTTTATGGATATCTATGACAAGATGTGTTTCACCGTCTCCTCTGCAGGGGGGCGGCGAGGTGCACAGATGGCCACTTTCGATGTGGGTCACCCCGATGTGATGGACTTTATCCGTGCCAAGCGTGAGGATGGTGTGCTGCGTCAGTTCAACCTCTCCCTGCTGGTCACCAAAGAGTTTATGGAGGCGGTTCGGGCGGATACGGATTGGAAGCTGGCCTTCCCGGTGAGCCAAAAAACCATAGAGAGCGAGTCTCTGGATCTGCATAATCCGGAGCAGGTGGTCTGGCGGGAGTGGTCCGAGTCTGATAAATATCGAACCAATGAGGCGGGGCTGGTGGCCTGTAAGGTCTACAAGAGCATCCGCGCTCAGCGTCTCTGGGATGTAATCATGTCCTCGACCTACGACTATGCTGAGCCGGGTTTCATTCTCATCGACAAGGTTAATGAGATGAACAATAACTGGTTTGATGAGGTGGTGCGAGCGACCAACCCCTGTGGTGAGCAACCCTTGCCCCCTTATGGGGCCTGTCTGCTGGGGTCGATTAACCTAACCCGTTTTGTGCGCGAGCCATTCAGTGAAGATGCCCTCTTTGATTGGGAGAGCTACCGCAAGGTGATCGCAATCTTTACCCGTATGCTTGACAACGTGGTGGAGATTAATGGTCTGCCACTGGGGCAGCAGCGTGATGAGATCATCAGCAAACGCCGCCACGGAATGGGCTTTCTTGGGCTGGGCTCTACCATGACGATGCTCGGTATGGAGTATGGCGCGGAGGAGTCTCTGCTGTTCACGGATCAGGTGACCAAAGAGCTTGCCATCACGGGGTGGAAAACCGGGGTAGCACTGGCGGAGGAGAAGGGGAGTGCCCCTATTCTGGAGCAGGCCGTGGAGATTACCAAAGATATGCTGCGTCAGCGTCCCGAGATGATCGTCGATGGCTGGCAGGTTGGGGAGGAAATTCCGGGCAGGGTGCTGCATGCCAAATACAGCCGCTATATGCAGCAGGTCGCAGAGGAAGAGCCAGAGCTGGTTGCAGAGATGGCGGAGAAGGGGTGTCGTTTTACCCACCACAGCTCCATTGCCCCAACCGGCACCATCTCCCTTTCGCTGGCCAACAACGCCAGTAATGGCATTGAGCCCAGCTTCTCTCACATGTACTCGCGCAATGTGATCCGTGAGGGCAAGAAGTCAAAAGAGAAGGTGGATGTACTCTCCTATGAGCTGCTGGCCTACCGTGCCTTGATCAACGCGGATGCCGCCCCTCTTGCTGAGGAGTCGGTCAACAAGTTACCGGACTACTTCATCTCCTCTGACAGTATCTCTCCCAGAGCCCATGTTGATGTGCAGGCGGCAGCCCAGAAGTGGATTGACTCCTCTATCTCCAAGACCGTCAATATCCCCACTGACTTTGACTATGAGGATTTCAAGGATGTCTACCTCTACGCCTACGAGAAGGGGCTGAAGGGGTGTACCACCTTCCGCTTTAACCCGGAGGTGTTCCAGGGGGTATTGGTCAAGGAGGAGGATCTGGAGAACACCACCTATCAGTTTGAGCTGGAAGATGGCTCAACGCTTGAACTCAAAGGTAATGAGGAGATTGAGTATGATGGTGAGACTCACACCGCAGCCAACCTCTATGATGCGTTGAAAGAGGGGTATTATGGGAAGTTCTAGGCCTCAGGCGGGGCGGAACGTGTTGGGTAAGTGGTTAAATAGTAAGATGATTTGGCGTATGATAGGTGTAGTTAAGGGAGTAGAGAATGAGCGTAAAAATTGACAAAAAGATAGTGGGATATAGCGTGATAAGCCCGGAAGCGGAGGCCGAAGAGGTGGTGGCCAATGCAGAGACGGATGGGCAGGTAGCGGATAACGCCTTCTCTAATGTAATTCAGATGCATGAGAAGCTGGAGCGCCCTGACCATCTGGTTGGCTCTACCTATAAAATCAAGACACCACTCTCTGAGCATGCCCTCTATGTCACGGTAAATGATATTGTGCTCAATGAGAATACGGAGCATGAGCAGCGCCGCCCGTTTGAGGTCTTTATCAACTCCAAGAATATGGACCACTTTCAATGGATTGTTGCCCTGACCCGAATCATCTCGGCCATTTTCCGTAAAGGGGGCGATGTCACCTTTCTGGTCGAGGAGTTGCGCTCGGTATTTGATCCGCGTGGTGGTTACTTCAAGAAAGGGGGGAAGTATATGCCCTCACTGGTCGCGGAGATCGGAGACTGCATCGAGTGCCACCTCAAGTTTATTGGTATGATCGGTGGGGAGTGTGTGGATGATAGCCAGAAGGCATTTCTGGATAAGAAGCGGGCGGAGTTTGAGAAACAGGAGCAGAAAGCCTCACCGGTTGCCAACAGTGATGAGGCGGAGAGCAGTAGCTTTCCTGCCGGTTCTCAGCTCTGTATGAAATGCAGCACCAAGGCCGTGATTAAAATGGATGGGTGTATGACTTGTCTTAATTGTGGTGAGAGCAAATGTGGATGATAATATACGCCAATTGACACCCCGTAGGAATCAAGCATGAAACCAAGTATGAAACAGAGAATAGTTGTAAAAATATGGGTTGCCCTATTGGGTACCTTACTGATCCTTCCTGTAGCCGAGGCGCAGGACTATAACCGTTATGGCTATCGTGGGCAGATGCCCGGTAATAGTTATGGCTCGCCCTATAAACCACCCGCACCGATGCGCCGTTATCAGCCAATTCAACAGGCAACACCGGATCGACTTTTGCGTCAGGGTGTAGAGCAGACCTTCGCCTACCTGCGCCGCGTCGGCAGCACAGACCTCTCCAATGTGCTCGATTATGTCAACAAAGAGCTGGGCCCCTATTTTGATTTTGACCATATGACTCGCCTTGCGGCGGGTAAGATGGTGAAAGAGCTGGATGATGCGCAGCTCAAGAAGCTCTCAGGAAAGCTGCAGGAGATGTTCATGGGTGCACTGGGACAGCAGATTGCCACCTACGCCTACACCAACCATAGAGTGACCTTCTATCCCGCCAAGCGCTCCCGCTTTGGTAAGGAGGTGAGTGTGGCAGCACGGATTACCCACCCTCGCGGTTTTCCGGTCAAGATCACCTTCCGTTTTCACCCCACGGATAAGGGGTGGAAGATCTACGATGTGGCAGCCAATAATAACAGCGCTGTGATGTACTATCGCAAGCAGCTGGCGATGATTGCTCAACGCTATGGGATGGATGCGCTGCTGAAGAAGACGGATGGGTGACTAGTAAAGAGTTTGTAGTTGTTACAAGTTGTTTTAAATGGCAATCAAAAAGGAGTTGTAATCATGGATGGAACATTAATCTTTCTGGTTTTTGGGGTCTCAGCGGTATTGGGTGTACTGACACTTCACTGTCGCTCATATAACCCACAGGGCTGCTCACCTGTATTTCGCAAGTTGGTCAAAAAAGAGTCCTAAAAACCGGCTCACCTCCTCTCTCCTCCCCTTTGCGGGGAGAGGAGGGTGAGTGTGGCGGGTTTTCTGCTGCAGGTTAGGCACCATAGGTGGCGCGGTACTGCTCCACCCGCCCCAGTGAATCGCTCATTTCTGGCTTCTGCTGTAGATAGCTGATGAGGTCGGCAAGATCAACAATGCTGGCAACCTCTACCCCGTAGGTCTCCTCTACCTCCTGAATGGCAGAGCGTTCGCCCTGTCCCCGCTCCTTTCGATCCAGCGAGATCACTACGCCCGCAAACTCTGCATGGTGA
>JABHIC010000074.1 GCA_018671205.1 Gammaproteobacteria bacterium | reverse complement strand
GGGCACCTCTAAAAATGCACTTTTTCGGTGATTGCTGCGTCAGCTCCGTACTCGAGTCCTCATGTACCCGCATGTACACTGCGGCTCTCCGTGCGGTGCTTTCTTGCACTCACAGAAAAATCACTATTTTTAGAGGTGCCCTCCACCTGTAGAGGGGTGGATGCCCCCTATTTAGAGCTGCTCTTGAGCGATGATCTGTTCAATCTCATCGATCAGTCGTACGATCTCGTGGGCGGTGGCGGGGGTCAGTTGATCCCCTATCAGTTGTTGGTTGATGGTTGAGGCAAGATCCGAAATCTTTGGGTAGCCGTAAGAGCCTGCACTTCCCTTGATGATGTGAGTGATTTCCAGGAGAGGATCCTGCTCTTTATCATCCAGTGCCTGTTTCAATTCACGCTTGAGTTCACCCATTCGTTCCATGAAAAGGGGGCGTAGCCTCGCCTGGGTATCGTCAATAGCCTCCGTTTCAGCCCTGTTGTCGGCCAATTCAGTGACCACCTCAAGATGTTTTTTCAGGGTTTTCTTTAGCTCGCTCTGGTCAATGGGCTTGCCCAGTACGCCATCTACGCCCGCTGTGAACAGCTCCTCCTGCTGCTCTTTCATGACATCTGCGGTGAGTGCGTAGATTGGCTTTTTGTATCCCAGCTCACGTAGGATGCGGGTGGCCTCCAGTCCGCTCATAACGGGCATCTGCTTATCCATCAGGATGACATCATAGCTTTGGCTGAGTGCCGCTTCTACACACTCCTGGCCGTTGCTGGCAACGGTGACCGTAGCCCCAAAGGATTCCAGAATTTGTGAGGCGAGCAGCTGCAACTCAATGGTGTCTTCGACCAGTAGTACACTGCCCTGGAGCAGATACTGCTCCTTTTCTTGATGCGTTGATTTTTTGCTGATAGCGCGCTTTTCGCTAGGGCGGAAAGGGAGGGTTAACTCAAAGCAGGAGCCATTTCCCTCGCTGCTCTCGACATCAATGTGTCCCCCCATCATCTCCGCCAGATTCCAGGAGATGTTGAGTCCCAGTCCGGTACCGCCAAATTTGCGAGTAATAGAGCTGTCTGCCTGCTCAAAGGGCTTGAATAGACGATCCAGTACCTTGGGAGCCATGCCGATGCCACTGTCCTGAATCATAAAGCGGATCACCTGCTCGGACTTCTCTGGGACGATCTCCAGGGTGACTCCCCCCTGTTCGGTGAACTTGATGGCATTACCGAGCAGGTTCATCAGGATCTGTCCTGTCCGCACCGAGTCACCAATGAGCTGGTGGGTGAGGTAGATATCCTGTTTGATGGTGAATGAAATCCCAACCTCTTGTGCACGTAGTGAGAAAATGTCATCAATCTCTTCAATTAGGTCACTGAGGTTGTAATCCTCTTCATTGATCTCAAATTTACCGGCCTCAATTTTTGAGAGGTCGAGAATGTCATTGATCAGAGTGAGCTGGGTGCGGCCAGCCACAGCAATAGAGTGGAGCATTCGCCCCTGCTTCTGACTCAGCGCCTGTCTGGTGTTTTTAATCAGGATATCCGCATAGCCGATGATGGAGGTGAGTGGGGTACGCAGTTCATGACTCATCATGGCCAGAAACTGGTCTTTCGCCTTGTTGGCACGGATCGCATTCTGGGCAGAGAGGAACTCACGTAGGTCGGCAATAAGAATGACCTCTGCGGCATGGCTGCCCACCTGATGGCCGAGATGGGCACGCGAAACCTGTACTGGGATGGCTCTGCCGGAGTAGGTCCGCAGGTTATTGTCTTGGTCAAACAGCTCATCAACCACTTTTTTCAGCAGCCACTCCTCATTCTCGCCCACCAGGGCGACGAGTTTTTGGTTGACCCGCAGGATGCTTCCCTGCGAATCTACTACCACCAGCCCCTCATCCATCGAATCCAGAATCAGGTTCGTCTCACGTTTGGCGTTGCGCTGTTGTGCTGCACTCTGCTCTAGCAGAAAGGTACGGTTGAGCAGCTCCTGACTATGGTCACGGAATGCCTTTGCCAAGCGGTTTACCTCAGCCACCCCGCCCGGTTGGTGAGAGCCAATATTCTCATTCTCGACAGACTGGGTCAGCTCCTTTAGTGGGGATACCAGCATCTTAGATTGACGGTAGACCATCCAGAGGATAAAGAGCATAACCAGCAGGGAGGTGATCAAGATTCGGTATTGTAGTAGCCAGATCGGCTCCATAATCTCATCACGGTCCTGTTTTACCACCATTCCCCACTCAAGTTCAGGGGTCCAGGACCAGATTGAATAGGCCTCACGACAGTTATTCTCCAGGGTCCAGCCCGCACCGTTCTGACGGTTGAGGGCGCGCCGCATCGGGAACTGGTTCGGCTCACTAATGCGTAGTGTCCGGCATGCCTCATCCGGTTCATGGCTGTCGAGATTACGGAAGCGGTTGATGAAGGTGATCTCCTCTCCGAATGATGCCTCTTGTTGAAAAGCGATCAGTACCTCTCCACTTCTCCCCAGTCCACTGTAGCTCTGTAGTAGCTCTCGTAGCTGGCTCAGGTGAAAGGTACGTATCAGGGTAGCGATTACTGTTTTTGAGTCAGGCGAATAAACCGGGATCCCCATCAGTAGCGTGGATCTATGAGCCAGCTCTATATAGCCAAACTCCGAGAGTTGAAACTGGTGGTTTTGGTGAACTTTCTGTAGCAGACGGGAGAGGATGGTCTCACCATAAAAGCCACTGCTGTCCATGAATTCTCCAACCTCATCATTGTGCCTCTCTTGATCGGAGGCAAAGATCACCTGGTCCTGTTGGTTGAGGATTAACAGTTCCTCTCCCGGCTCCAGGCTCAGTGCAAGGCTTTTGCGCAGCCGTAAACTGTCGGATTGATACTGAATTGAGTCCAGATTCATACTGAACTCGTCCTCTATCTGTACCGGCTTCTTAATGCTCTGTATCAACAGCTCAATATTACGGCGCAGCCCGATGTCAGAGGCCTGGCTCTCCATCCAACTCCTCTCTGAATGATAGAGTGCCAGAATACGGCTCTTACGGAAGTCCGCATGGTATTTTAACGACTCCTGAACGGTGCTGATCAATAGCTCTTCCGAGAAGTGGTAGACCAGAGAGCCGATGACGGAGATCGAGATCAGCAGTGTGGCCAGACTACTACGGAGCTGATGAAAAAGGAGAGGACGTTCTCTGGGTTGACGTTTTTGAGATTGCTGGATCATGGTCTGAAGAGGCTACAGCACTGTATATGGAGTGGTTTCAATAGTATCACCATAACACATTATATAATAATATATAGGGCAGGCGACGGGTGTGTCGATGGTGCTATTATGATTATAATGGGTACCCTAAGGAAGTCCTGTGTGGGCATAAAAACTGCTACTAGAGGAGAACTGTCAAATTAGAGTCGCAGGTGATACTGATCCATGAATATGAAAAAAAGAAGAGATCTAAAAGAGTTTTTGGCGAGCTGGCTGGCGGAGATTGATGAGTTCTCCCTGAAAAGTCTGCACCACCGCCTGGTACAGCATGGGGTTTGTGACCCCGGTGTCAAGCGTAGGGATATTGCAGCCATACTAATGACACTGGAAGATGAGGATATCCTCAGTATTGTTCGGGTCGACGATATTGATGAAGAGCACCCGTTTAAAGACCCGTTATGGACGGCATTCCAGAATGAGTAGATAGCAGGCCGAAATAAACCGCCTCGGTGATATTGTCAGCCCTCGTTTAAGGGTTGGTGTATGATTGCGGAATGATCAACACAAGGTTACCGGGGTCCCGGTTTATGTGCCTTTTTCTTATCCCGGTTTATGCGCCTTTTTCTTAGATTTATTGATGACCTTCCCCTCTCTATTAAGCTGGGGGGAATGCTGCTGCCGCTATTTCTCCTCATGGTGGTGATGGTGATGGATGAGCTGGGAGATGAGACGGAGAGGATACAGCAGGCCGAGCGGGTGGTTGAGGTTGTCGGCTTCGTGGAGAAGGTGAGCGACGTGGTTCACCATCTGGCGGTAGAACGGGGACTGAGTGCAGGGGTTGTGGGGGGGGCGCTTTGAACATCTGAGTGGCGCATTGAAACTTCAGCATAAGCAGGTTGATCATGTACTGGGTCAACTTGACCACTACCTGAAACAGAGAGACGAGGGTTTCGATGAGTCGATACGTGTTGGGCTGAGGGGGTATCGAACCGCATTGGCCCAGTTGACACTGGTGCGCTCACAGGTTGCCAAAGGGGGAGAGAGACAGGAGGCTCGTGTCTCCTCTTTTCATTACTATTCGCGCATGGTTGAGACGCTGCTCTTTCTGGTCAAGGGGCTGGTGGATCAGGTTGAGCATCATCCGATGGCTAATCAATTAGATGCCATTTATACCCTGCTCTGGATCAAGGAGCGGGCAGGACAGGAGCGGGGGCGGCTGAACCAGTTCTTCTCGTTGGGTTATCTATCGGCGACGGAGACCGTTGAGGTCAACCACTATATTCGTGAGCAGGTGGCGAAGCTACGGGAGCTGTTCAATAATGGCTATATCGCGGACCATCAACTGTATCAGGCTAAACTAAGTAATCCTGAAAATTATCGTCTAATAGAGTATCGGAATGTGTTTCTCTCCAGGCTGAAAAAGGGAGAAAAGCTTGAGCAGCTTCGGGCGTTGATCGGTTTTGGCGGGCTGATTCACACCTTTAAAAACTATGTGATTCGGGGTGCCGAGAAGTACCAGAGCCGTTTTTATACGCTCCACGCTCAGGTCATTCAGTTATTGAATGAGTATCGGCTGCTTCAGGGTGTGACCCAGCCTGAGCTTGAACAGCTGGCCGCAGTGGAGGCCAATGTACAGCAGTACCATGAAAAAATGAAAATTGTGGCCTCCTATAAGGAGCGTCAGGGGGTTATTGCCGAGATTGATGCAAAGGTAAAAGTGGATGATGCCCCTGCCCTCAGCGCACTGCTTCACCTTTCCCGGCAGACTGGAGTAGACCCGGACCACTGGTTTGAACGGGCAACCCAGCGTATTGGCTGGATCAAGCAGGTGACCGATCAGCTCCATAGTGAGCTGATGTTGTCGGCTCAACTGCACCATAAGTGGGTTGAGCAGCATCGAATTCAGAGTCGGAACGTTCTTCTGCTGATGGTGGTTGCCTCACTGTTACTGGCTTTTCTGCTGGGGCAGCGACTACTCAGCAAGATTGCTCAGGTAGTCTCCGTTGTCAACCGAATTGAGAGGGAGGGAGATCTATCCGTTCGCATTGAATCGATCAGTCGTGATGAGATTGGTCAGGTTGGCAATGCACTCAATCGTCTCCTTGGCTCACAGCAGCGGGTGGTTCAGGATGTG